>JAIRUT010000004.1 GCA_031254255.1 Coriobacteriales bacterium | reverse complement strand
ATCATAGACAAAGCTATGGTATTCTCCGTTTTCGCCACAGACATCTGAACCGGTAGCCTTGATATCTTCAAGCAGTGGCAGGCTGAGATCCTGGCCCAGAAATGATTCGCTCAGCTTGTCGCTTTGAACAATCTTGATAATCGCTTTGTATCCGGTACTTATCAACTCGTAAACCAGCGCCTCGCGTTCTTCCTGCCAGAGCGGTAGCACACAGCCGAGGCCAGCTTTTTCGGCGATTTCTTCATTCCATTTGCGATGGTCTGCGATGTCGATATCGCCAAACACACAGGCCTCGGCACCAAGGCTTTTTGCCTTTATCAGCCCCTCCACGAAGGCCTCAGCATACTGTTCGGGCTGGCTTTTACAGGCGATCAGCGGAATGTTCAAGCTACTCGAAACTGCTTCAAGCAGGGTTTTTGGAATGCCATGGAACCAAGACCGCTCCTCCTCGCCGTTGATGGTTGTAATTAGAGCCACCGGCGTGTTGCCGAGGCTGACCATACGGTGCAAAGCCAACATGCAGTCTTTTCCCCCACTGTAGGATAATGCGAATTTCATAAGTCTCCGATTCTGGCACTATAGCCAATACGCCTATCTGTATTTTCCAACGATTGTATCACGCTTGATCGTTGACACAGAGCACTGACTGAAGAGTTGTGCGGTTTTCAAAAAAGAGGAAAAAATGGGATCATTAGTATCAAACAATTCAAACTAGCCAAGGAGTTTTGCCCATGTTGTCTTCTGTCAAAATTTACATCGACCAGGATAAGTGCATCGGTTGCGGCCGCTGCGTTAGCGAATGCCTGGGTTACAACCTTTCTGTGCAGGACAAAAAAGCACAGGTCCTGAGTGATAATTGCCTGAAATGCGGACACTGCTTTGCCGTCTGCCCTCAAAATGCCGTGAGGATGGAAGGTACCGGAGACGATGTCCTGGCAAGGAGCGAGGCGACCCCCACACTGGACGCGACCAGCCTGAAGAACCACCTGAAGCTTCGCCGCTCCATTCGTCAATACCAGCAAACCCCAGTTGAAAAGGAGAAGCTGGAGGCGATCATCGAGGCCGGACGCCTCACACCCACCGGAAGCAATTCCCAGAATGTCCGCTACATTGTCGTCCAAAATGGCATTGATGAACTGGAAGATGCCGTCATCGACCAATACAAGGAGCTCCAGAGGCAGGCGGAAGCCTCCGGAATGTCCGGGGCTTCCTTGGGAGCTATTGATATCAGCCGATTCAAACTGGATCGGGGCTTTCTCTTTTACAACGCCCCCGCGCTGATACTTGTGGTCTCAGAAAACAGCACTAATGCCTGCCTGGCTGCAATGAGCATGGAACTGATGGCTGAAGCCTTGGGGCTGGGCACGCTCTACGTGGGGCTCTTCACCCGACCGGCCAACCAAAATCCTGCACTGCGCGAATCACTGGGGATCGCCCCCAAGGAAGATATTGTTATCTGCCTGACAGTAGGATACCCAGCAGTCCAGTTCCAGCGTTCTGCCCCTAAGCTACCCGCTAAGGTAGATTGGCGCTGACCGTTATGGCGCTGACCATTTACCAAAGATAACCCGGGGTCAGAAGCGCATCAAAGGATTCACCGCGCAGGAACGCCTGTCAGGCAGGCTTTCCTTCATCTGCCATGCTCTTTTCCTTGGCCTTCTTGGATTTCTTCATATTGGTTGCCCTTGCCAGAAACCAGAGCGGAACAAATATGAGCAGGATCACGAAGGCCATCGATGCGGCTATTAATCCGTAATCTTGCATATTCAGGTAGGTGGTCCCGACTATATATAGCGGCAACTGCAGGATTCCGAAAACCAAGGCAACCACGAACCATGCCTTAGGGGCGTGGAAGATATCCTCATCAGCGACGACGTTTTCTCGCGCTTTGGTTTCTTCCCACTTCTCCTTCTTCAGATCGATGCGCGCTTTCACAAACGCAAACAGACCGAGGCCATTTGCAACTACGTAACCAATCGCAGCGGCGGCAAGGAGGGAAGCCGCAGAATCGCCAAGGGCGATCAGAACCAGATTGAATAGCGAGACTGTGATCATCGCCACCCAGGGAGCACCATGCCTGTTCCTCTTGCCAAAGACCTTCTGCAAGTTGCCCTCATCAGCCATACTGGCCATGGCCATAGATCCGCTGTACATTGCAGTTTGGATGATCATCACCATCGCCGCCAGGAGCATCACGATGGAGATGATCGCACCGACGTTGCCCATGGATAGCTTAGCTAGAGCTAACATTGGGTCGTTGACGTTTGCGGCAATGCCGTCCACGCCCAGAGCACCCGTGGCGGAAAACTGTACCAAGAAGTAGGAAAATATGCAGACGATTCCGCATCCGAACAGCGCTTTGGGGATGTCTTTTCTCGGCTTCTTATAATGCGGGGCATAGAGGGCGGCAGCCTCAAATCCACATGCACTCCACTGCGCTAAAGCCAAGATACCAACAAATAGTATGATCCCATTGAAATCCCAGGACCATTCGCTGGGAAACCAGTGGTGGGTGATGTTTGTAATCTCAAAGTGACCGCTGAAGATGCCAGCGATTGAGATGATGAACAGTGGGATCAAGGAGACTACGGCCAATATCCATCCGGCAATAGCGCCACCGCCAATGCCTCTGTGGTTGATTAATATCAGCGTCGAAAAGACAACGGCCCCCACACAAAGTGAGAACACCTTGGAAAACCATGGATACAAGGCAGCATAATCTCCCAAGGCCGGAATCAGTCCGATCAGATAGTGGCCAATCAAAACAGAGAATACTGAAAGCACAGCACTCCAGGTAAACAGATAGCTCCAGGCGCAAAGGCCGCCTATGAACTTTCCGAAACCATATTCCCGTTTGGAGCCTTGGCTGAAAACAGCTTGGGTAAAACCGGGAAGTCCATTGCAATTCGGGTATCGCGAGGCGAGCTCGCCATATGCAACGGTTTGCATGAAGCCTTGGAATACTGAAAACATCCAGATGATGATGGCGAAAGCACCGATCATTCCGGAAAAGGTCGATATCGAAGGTAATATAAAAACAGGAACGCCCAAAGCAATTTCAAGCCCATGCCACCAACGTAGTGTCCTTTTTGGATTATTCGTCTCGCCTGTAGCCATAGCTACGCCTCCTCAATTCACCTGAGCGATAATTTTGGTTCTTTTATTTTTGACTGGATTGTTGAAAGAAAATTGTCTTGGTCGTTGCGCTGAAGATTACCCTGATTAACACTGCTATTTAAAAAGCCCTACGTTGCGTACATCATGATCATCAAAATCACAACTCCCATACTTTTGTAGGAATATGCAACACTCGTTCTGGTTTTCGGAATCATAGCAAATCAGACACATACTTTATACGAACTACCTGACAGGCAAATATGAAAGTTTTGCACTAATGAGTGTCGATCAGAGTTGGTTTGGAAAATGGTATTTGATTGTTTCTCCAGGTTGATGTGATGGATCGATGGCCACCCTATGGTAGCTTTCGGTACGAGCCCATCCTTTTTCCTCTACGACTGCTGGCTCGTTGGTTCCAACCCTGCGCTCCAAATCGCATCTTGTCAGCTGGGCAGCCAAATCCCTTAATCTTTGCGACCTTTCGGCCTTAACTTCTGGCGCTATCTGATCAGGCATCTCGGCAGCTGGAGTGCCTTTGCGCAAAGAATAGCGAAAAACGTGAGTGCGCATGAATCCAGCTTGCTCGCAAAGCCTTATGGTGCGCTGGAAGTCACTTTCTGTCTCACCTGGGAAACCTACTATGATGTCTGTGCTCAAAGCCAGTCCAGGCAACGCATTACGAGCTCGCTTCACGCATTCCATGTAATTGCCAGACGTATACGGGCGGTTCATCCGTCTCAGCACCTCATCTGAGCCACTTTGCAGGGGCATGTGCAGGTGAGCACAGACCTTTCCTTTGTTGGCAGCAATGCAATCCAACAGCTCGGGGGTGATGTCATTGGATTCAATACTGGAAAGGCGCAGACGCATTCCCTCAGTCTCCATCAGGATGGACTGCATCAAACCAGAGAGGTTGAGTCCTTCCGAAACATATTTACCGAGGTTGATGCCAGTCAGTACCAATTCGGATAATCCCTGGCCAGCGCTTTGGCATGCTGACTTAACTAGTTCGTGTGCCGGAAGTGAACGCGCCGGGCCACGCGCCGTACTTACAATGCAATACGAGCACTGCTCATCGCAGCCATCTTGGATCTTCAGAACTTGACGCTTACGCAGCGCGGGCAGTATGGGCCGAGGAGATACTGTGTCACCTGGTGAAGAAACAAGCGCAACCTGCGATGACTGGATATTGCTGTCACATTGGACCACTGCACCGAGTTTGCTCGTCTCGCTATGATTTGGGCCGTGCAGAATAGCTCTCGCTGACGGAGAATCACACAATAAACTCTCAGCCAGTTCCAATGCTTTGTTCCGATCTGCTTCCAGATGGAGCCGTTTTGTTGGGAAGCTGGTGGAACCCGGCAAGCCTGACAAATCCGACAAATCCGACCCAAACTCACGGTAGTAACCATCAGACATTTGTACGGCACAACCGGTCGCCACAACACTCGCACCGGGGCCTGCCGCAGCCAATGCTCGACGAATTGCCTGGCGCGTCTTAGCCTCGGCCTCACCAGTGACTGTACAAGTGTTGATAATGATCAAATCAGCTTCAGTCAGCTCCCGCACATACAAGGCCCCTATTAAACTCAAGCGTTCAATAAAGTAATCGGATTCAGCTCGGTTAACCTTACAACCAAGATTGACTACCGTGAAGCTGGAGCTGTTTGTGGGACAGCAAGATGAATCCGTAAGATTGTTTAAAACTACACAATCATTACAAGAGGCCGCACTTGCTTTACCGGTAGCGCCGTCTGAATTGGCAGAATTAGCCATGTTGGCTATGAGAGGGCTTCCTTGATTCGCCGCATTCTTGACTTCTTGGAGCCAACATCGTCTCCGAATTCTTGAGCCAGCTCCTCCAGGAGCTCCTGTTGGCGCTTGTTCAGGTGCTTTGGAATCAAGACTTCAGCATGAATGAAGAGGTCGCCGCGAGAATCCTTGTTCATCCTCGGCATGCCGCGATCCTTGATCTTGATGACTTGGCCATTTTGGCAACCACTGGGAATAGCCACATCAACAAGTTCGTCCTTGAGGATCCCCTCGATCTCTATCAGAGCACCCAAGCTAGCCTGGGTGATAGAAATCTGCACGTTGACATGCAAATGGTCGCCTTCGCGATCAAATCGATCATGCGGTTGGATGCGTACTG
>JAIRUT010000124.1 GCA_031254255.1 Coriobacteriales bacterium | reverse complement strand
AAGGTATCAAAAATCCCCTTTTTGTCACCCCGTCCCAGATAACGCGTCAGATTTGGCATCGAGGCTGCCCAGTTGTTGCAGGAACTCCAAAGAAAGTCCAAGCCACCATTGCTCATTGTCTGGAAGATTTTGACCGTATGCATTCCCGGCTTTTCAATGGCGTCAAGATAATGCTCCGGAAGATTCCAAATGGCCTCGGTATAGCGCCGATGTTGCGGATTGGCAACAATCAAATCGGCAGGCAGGCGATGGGAGAAAGTACCGACATCACGAGCGGTCCCGCAGGCTGTCGGCTGGCCGGTTATGGAAAAAGCACCACAACCCGGCTTGGCGTACTTACCAGTCAGCAAATGTATATTGTAGATGTTGTGATTCATCCAAACGCCACGGTTGTGCTGGTTGACACCCATGCACCAAAGCGAAAGGACCTTCAGCTGCGGATCAGCAAAGACCTTGGCCAGCTCCTCCAAATCATGAATAGAAAGACCAGAGATTTCCGAAACGTACTCGGCAGTGTAGGGAGCCAGCCTAGCCTGGTACTCCGCAAAGCTCACCGGACTGACATTGACGGCAGCTTGGCCAACCTCACTGGCATCATAACTGTCGTCATAGTTGTTGCCGAGATTTTCCGTGCCAACTTTGAATTGCAGATGATCCTGGATAAACTGCGCATCATAAGCCTTGTGGGCAATCAAATAATTGGCGATATAGTTGGCGATAGCATTATCCGACCCTGGCTGGATCAGCAAGACCTTGTCCGCATGCTCGGAAGTGCGGGTCTTCAGAGTTGCAATGTCAAAATGCCGAACATCGGTATTATTGCGCTGGCGTGCCCGTAAACGGGAATAGAGCACTGGCTGAGCCTCGGCCATATTGGCACCCCAGGTCACAAAAACATCGGCCTCGTCCAAGTCAGCGTAACAATTTGCCGGCCCATCACTGCCAAAGATATTCATGAAAGCAACCACAGCCGTCGCCGTACAAAGACGAGCATTCGGATCGATATTGTTGGAAAGCAGCCCAGCCTTCCAGAATTTAGCCAAGGCGTAGCCTTCGGTGATCGGCATCTGGCCCGACGACCAGAAGGCCATGCGGGTCTTATCCCGCTTCCAAGTATCCCTCAGCTTGGCCGCCACGAGGTCCAAGGCCTCCTCCCAGCTGGCCTCACGCAAGCCGCCGTCCGTGCCTTTGCTGGAAGCATTATCGCGAATCAAAGGTTTGGACAGGCGGTCTGGGCCATAGAGCAAGTCGGCCAAATTCATACCCTTGACACAAAGGGCACCTTGGTTGGATTGGTTTTCCGGGTCGCCCTCTACCTTGACAATCTTGTTGTCCGTTGTAGTTACCAATACGCCGCAGCCAACACCACAGAAGCGGCAGACAGCTGTGGTTGGGGTTGTGGCGGAGGCGGGAGTTGGGGTTGGGGCGGAGGCGGGAGTTGGGGTTGGAGTGGTTGGCGGATCCGGGTTGGAAGCCGTTGTTGAAGTTGCTGTTGAGACTGAATCCATGGGGCACCTTTCTGGATATTTCTAGGAAGACAAAAAGGGGACGGTTCTTTTTAGTCTTGGTCTGACCAGTAACATTTCTGAGTTGCCCTCCCATCACAAATCGGCACAATTGCTGTTTATCGCTTCAATTTGTGATGGTTTAGTTGCATCTTTTTAGCATTTTGAATTATTTCACACTTTGACCAGCAGCTGGCTCACAATCGCACCATCTCAACCCCGCTGCATTTTTTCCTTCATGTGCTCGAGGCGGTTCAAAGCCTCGTTCAAAGTGTCGTTTCTTTTGGCGAAGTGGAAGCGGATCAGGTGATTGACATCCTCACGGAAGAAGCTTGACCCAGGCACTGCGCCCACGCCGACCCTTTCCGCCAGCTGCTCGCAGAACTCCAGGTCATTGGCGTATCCGAACTCGGATATGTCGACGAGGATGTAGTAGGCTCCCTCTGGCTCGGTGTGCTCTATCCCCAGTCGCGTCAAGCCTTGCAGGAAGAGCTCCCGCTTTTCGGTATATTCATTCAAGAGACCGCTGTAGTAGTCTGCGCCAAAACGCAGTCCCACGACCGCTGCCTCCTGCAGAGGCGCCGCCGCGCCCACTGTCAGAAAGTCATGGACTTTTTTGGCCACGTCGATGATCTCCGGCGGGGCGATGATGTATCCAAGGCGCCAACCGGTGATGGAGTAGGTCTTGGAAAGCGCGCTGCAGGAGATCGTGCGCTCGAACATGCCGGGCAGCGAGGCCATGTAGGTGTGCTTGTGTGGTGCATAAACGATGTGCTCATATACTTCATCGGTGATAACGTAGGTGTCATATTCCTTGGCCAGATCCGCGATGATGGTCAGCTCCTCGACGGTGAATACCTTGCCACATGGGTTGGATGGGTTACAGAGGATCAGCGCCTTGGGATGCTGTTTGAACGCCGCCTCCAACTCGTCAACGTTGAAGTGAAATGTTGGCGGGTGTAGCGGCACGTAAATCGGAACCGCTCCGGAGAGAATGGTGTCGGCGCCATAGTTTTCATAGAACGGTGAGAAGACAATCACCTTGTCACCGGGGTTCACGACCGTCAGCATCGCCGCCATCATGGCCTCCGTGCTACCGCAGGTTACGACGATCTCGGCATCCGGATCGATGGTTCGACCCATCAAGGGTGACTGCTTGTCGGCCAAGGCCTCGCGAAAGTTCTGGGCACCCCAAGTCAGTGAATACTGATGCGGACCGGTATAAGCAACCTCCGCAAGAC
>JAIRUT010000094.1 GCA_031254255.1 Coriobacteriales bacterium | reverse complement strand
TTGGCGACACGAGCTGAAGCCGTTGAAGGCCAAAATGTCGGTGAGCTGAAAGATAGGATCAGTGAGCTAGAGGGTCAGTTGCAGTCCATGTCGCTTGAGGATGCTAATTATGTTTACCTCAAAGGCGAACTGGCTTGGACAGAGATGTTGGTAAAGCTTGCTGCCTGACAGACAGGCCGCCAAGGTGTCCTTGATCCAAAATAATGATGTAATCCGTATCGTCGGATGTCAGGAAATCACCGGTGATGTTTTAATCAGTGGTGCCAAGAATTCTGTCCTTAAGCTAATGGCCGCTAGCCTTTTAACTGATGGTCAGACATGCATTAAAAACACTCCACTGATTTCTGATGTCCGACATATGGGTGAGGTTTTGCGTTACCTTGGTGCCGATGTTAGTTTTGCTGACAATGCAGTGCAGATTGATACGAGCTCTATCCAAGGTTATGAGGCTCCTTATGAGCTGGTTTCACAGATGAGGGCTTCAATAGCAGTGCTTGGGCCGTTGATTGCACGATTTGGCCGGGCTCGTGTTGCTATGCCAGGTGGTTGTAATATCGGTAGCCGTAAGCTAGACATCCACATCACAGCTTTGGAGGCTCTTGGTGTCCAGTTCGATGTCGATGCTGGATTCATAATTGCTGAAACTCCATATGGCCTCAAAGGCAGTGCTATAAAGTTGACTTTCCCCAGTGTTGGGGCAACTGAAAATTTGATTATGGCAGCTGTCCGTGCTGATGGTGAGACAATCATCTCTAACGCTGCGCGCGAGCCAGAGATTGTTGATCTGGCTAACTATCTCTCTAAAATGGGCGCTGAAATTCAGGGAGCTGGTTCTTCCCAGATTATAATTCATGGTACAAACAGATTGGAGCCTGTAAAGGAGCACGTAACTGTAGGTGATCGCATAGAAGCGGGCACCTTCTTGGTTGCAGGCGCTTTGATGGGTAATCCTGTCAAAGTTAGGGGCATCAACCCTGAACACCTCGAAATGGCCTTGCAAAAGTTTGAGGATATGGGTGTGGAGGTTGCGCGAGAGGCTGATTCGATAACAGTCTGGCGAGAGAGGCCACTACAAGCCGTGTCCATTCAAACGCTCCCGTTTCCAGGTTTCCCCACAGATCTTCAAACCCAGTTCATGGTTCTGTGTTGCTTGGCCGGTGGTGAGAGCAAGATAACGGAGAATATCTTCGAAAACCGCTTCCAGTTGGCCAATGAACTTGTACGGATGGGTGCCCATATCGATATCCAGAATCATTTTGCTTATATTCAAGGAGTACATGGGCTCTCTGGCGTACCAGTAAAGGCTTCTGACCTTAGGGGAGGAGCAGCACTGGTTCTCGCTGGTCTTGTTGCTGATGGGGTGACTGAGGTCTCAGGAGTTGAGCATATTGATCGTGGCTATGAAGATTTCACAAAAAAGCTTGTGGGCATTGGCGCAAATGTAACTCGTGTGATTGCATCCTCCGCAGACTTCGATCTTGTCAGCTCTTAAAATGTCAAAAATGTCAATCAAGATATCAATTGTGGCGACGACGTAACGATAGGGCAAACTGAAGCACTTACGAATCTCCAATAAGTTATGATTATTGTTGAAGTTAACCGCAATCACAGACATTAGTCAGCCATAGACCATTGTTTTTGATGCTGGATTAAGGAACCCGAAACTTAAAACCCATGGCTTTCCGTTCTAAAAAAATGACCAGCGCGCAAGTCGCTCCAAACTCTGTAAACTTGGTGAAGGCTCGTTCTGCGGCTTACAACGAAAAGTATGCACTTTCGCGGGAGGTTTCCAGCGAAGGCTATGCCAAGGTTCGTCAAGGCCGTCAAACAAAGAGGCGTCTAGTGGTGATAGTTGGTGCTGTCTTGGCGGCTCTATTGATTGCTGGTGGTGTGGCTGCAGCATACTATTACTTGATATTCATACCTGGTTTGAATAAGACTCTGGGCACAGATTTCGCAGGAAATCTCGTGGACTTTGAGAACTCGCAAGCCTATGAAGGTGTTTTCTCCTATCCAACTGCCCCAGAAGACCCATTCTACATGCTGCTTCTTGGTACCGATTCTCGTGGTGAGGAAGCTGGGCGTTCGGACACTATTATCCTTATCCGAGTCGACCCAAAAGAGAAGCAAGTTGCTATGATATCCATCCCGAGAGATACTCGTGTCACAATTCCGGGTTATGGACAACAGAAGATTAATGCTGCCTATGCCTATGGCGATGCGGAAAATGCGCAGGCCTTGAAAAACGGGAAGGAGCCAACGACCTCTGGACCGGCTATGGCTGTTCGCACAGTCTCAGATTTTGCTGGTGTCAATATTGCCTATTTTGCCCAGATCGACTTCAACGGTTTTAAAGATTTGGTTGATTCAATAGGTGGGGTCTGGGTGGACGTTCCAGTAGCTATTGTCAAAGATACTGATGCTGGTGGATCCGTTGACAAAGGTTATCAGTTGTTGAATGGCGATCAGGCCCTGGTCTTCGTACGCTCCCGAAAGTTTCCAGGCTATGATGATTATCAGCGCCAAGCCGATCAGCGCATTTTTCTCCAAGCTTTGGCTGAGCAGGTGTTAAGTGCAGATAAGGTGAAGATCGCCAGTACTGTTGGTGGAATGTCCAAGATGACTTTCACAAATATGAATTCTGACGCTATCATCAGCTTGGCAATGTCTCTTAGGGGCATGGAGACCTACAATATCCACACTTATTCTGTACCATCAACAACCAAGATGATCAACGGCGGATCTTACGTGATTGCCGATGATACTTCATGGAAGTCGCTAATGAATAATATTAACAATGGCATCTATCCTAACCCGGATACTAATGCCCGTTATCAGGGGGTCGCACCTGAGTCCTATTCAGCGCCGGCAGATAATACCCAGAGTTCTGGGAACACCTCTTCGCAAAATCAGCAGGGATCCACTGGCTTTCTCAGCCCTGAGCAAACGGCAAATTATGTCGTTGATGTTCGCAATGGCTATGGGATAGCTAAAGCTGCTACCACTGTCAGTGACAAGTTGGTGCTAGCTGGATACAAAAAGGGAGAGGTGGGTAACGCCAACTCCTACGTTTACGATACTACTCTAGTAATCTACAAAACGGATAGTGATAAGAATGTCGCAGAGGATATCGTAGCCCGTCTCGGTTATGGACGGGTCGTGGCATCTAGCGGAAATAACTATAAGTTCACAGGCAATATTCTGGTGGTTGTCGGCGGAGATTATCCTAAGAGTAATTGAGCAATCAATCTGTTAGTCTGGCCGATCATTAAGCACCCGGTTCATTGACCCGGATTTCAGAAAGTCCAGATCCAGTGACACATACTGATAACCGAGTTGCCGCAAGGCACTGTTCAACTCTGATCGCAAACCAGGCTCTTTCAGATGCTCCCACTCCTCGGTACTCAGCTCCAGCCTTGCTAAATCGGCGTGACTGCGCACGCGAAATTCCCGAAACCCCAAGCTCTCCAGATAGGCCTCAGCATCTTTGACGCGAGCCAATTTTCCAGCGTCCAAGCACTCAAAGTAAGGAAAGCGGGTAGCCAAGCAGGGCTTGGAGGGTGTCTTGGCCATTTCCAAGCCGAGTTCACATGCCAAACTCCGAATCGTCCTCTTGTTGATCCTACAGTCCACAAAAGGGCTTGTGATGTTGATCTCTCGAAGAGCTCTGATGCCTGGGCGGAAGTCATTCCGATCATCAACATTGCTGCCTTCAATCAACTTCAGGCCCAGATCATCGGAAAGTTCTTGCATGCGACTGAAGATGCTGCGCTTGCAGTGATAGCAACGTTCCGGCGTGTTCTCCGAAAACCCAGGGATTTCCAACTCGTCAACCTCAATGACAGTCTGGGCGATCTTTCGCTCGGTACAGAAGTCCTGCGCCTTTTTCAGATCCGTCTCAGAACTGAACCGAAAGGCGATCGTCAACGCCCGCGTCTGCTCCGGATAAGCCTCATGTGCGAGTGCTAACAGCAAGCCAGAGTCCACCCCTCCGGAAAACGCCACGGCAGATGGACCCAGGTCTGACAAATACTTACGTAAACGTTTCCGTTCTAACAAGTAATCCCAATGCTCAATATTTTTGCGAGACTTTTCTTCCAAAACTCCTCTTTTGATCGGTGTGAATAGCGCTCATCTTGCACCATGGTCTTTGTATCTAGCACTCATATAGCATCCTGTAGCTCCATAATATTGTAGATCAGCTACTTATAGCCTTGCGGTTGTAAATACGCATCGCAATTATCCAGGCCAGAATCATGATGCCGACGCACCAAGCCAATGCAATCCAAATTTCATTGCCCACAGGCTGCTCGGCCAGGAGATTGCGAATAGTGTTGACGATTGGAGTAACTGGCTGATACTCGGCAAACTGTTTGACCACTACAGGCATAGTTTCTGTCGGCACAAAGGCCGAAGATATGAAAGGCAAAAAGATCAGCGGATAAGAGAAGGCGCTGGCACCTTCCATGGTAGAGGCAGTGATGCCCGGGATAACAGCGACCCATGTCAGCGCCAAGATGAACAAGATAATGATTCCTCCGACCGCCACCCAATTCAGGATTCCCGCGCTGGAACGAAAACCCACGAGCAAACCGATCAGGAATATCAGGATGACGGTGATGATGTTGGATACTAAAGATGTCAAAACATGCCCCCAAAGAGCCGATGATCGGGAGATAGGCATTGAGTTGAAGCGTGAGAAGATGCCCTTCTGGGAATCTTGGAACATTCGGAAGGCTGTATAAGATATACCGCTGGCAATAGCCATCAAAAGGATACCCGGAAGCAAGAAGGTGGCGTAGTTGGTTCCTGCGGGAATACTTCCCTTCAAGGCTCCGCCAAGTACAAATACGAATAGCAGCATCATAGCAATTGGAATCAAGGCGACGGTGATGATCGTGTCCGGACTGCGTAGTATATGCTTCATAAGGCGCCCAAACAAAACGAAGGTCTTGTTCTTCATCTCAATTACCTGCCTTTCGGTTTGCGTTTTGATCTGTGTCCGATCTAACGTTCGAACTCGTATTTGTGCCCGCGTTTGGATCCGCATTCCGACTCGCATTCAAATCAGCCTTTCGCCCAATGATTGCGAGGAAGATATCCTCCAAGGATGGCTGCTTCTCCACATATTCGACCTTGGCCGGCGGGAAGAGTTTCTTCAGTTCACCCAAGCTGCCCTGAGCAATGATTGTGCCTCCATGCAGGATTGCCATCTTGTCCGCCAGCTCCTCGGCCTCATCCAGATAGTGTGTTGTCAGCAGGATAGTAGTGCCGCCATCGGCCAACTCCTTGATTGTCTTCCAAACTTCGTGGCGCCCTTCTGGGTCCAGTCCGGTTGTCGGTTCGTCCAAAAAGATTACTGCCGGTTTTCCGATCAGGCTCATGGCAATGTCCAAGCGCCTGGTCATGCCGCCGGAGTAGGTTGAGACGCGGCGGTTGGCTGCTTCGGTCAGCCCGAATCGCTCTAGCAGTTCGTCTGCGACCTTGGCTGGATTGGCCACACTGCGCAATTTGGCGATCAGGATTAAGTTTTCGCGCCCGGTCAGAATGTCATCCACAGCTGCGAACTGCCCAGTCAGAGAGATGGACTGCCGCACTTTGCCAGGCTCCTTGGCGACATCAAAGTTGTTAACGAGAGCTGTCCCGCCATCCGATTTCATGAGGGTCGAAAGGATGTTAATGATGGTAGTTTTACCAGCCCCGTTTGATCCGAGTAGGGCAAAGATCTCACCGCGCTTGACTCCGAAATCCACACCCTTAAGAACTTTGTTTGTCGCTCCCTTGGGTCCCTCGAAGGATTTTAGGATGCCCTTCACTAAAACAGCAACATCTACCTCAATAGCAGTACTCTGTTCCATATCTAAGTCCCCTTTACTTGGCTTTGTCCAAAACCTTTTGCATGGCTTTATCAGCTGCCTGCCTGCCAGCTTCCAGGTATCCGTCGGAATAGCATGGCAAACCCTCAATTAAGCCGTCGCAAAAGGCCGCGATGTCTTGTCCGGTGACCTCCAGCACAGCTCTTCCGGAAGCGGCTCCTGCCTCAAAGAGATCCACGATCCCTGCAAGTATGCCGTCTGAGTCAGTCAGGCCGACCGGACCGACTTTGTAGTAATAATTCCGGATCTCTTTGTAGACTATCTGGTAATCCGGCGGCAGTGCTTTGACGCGCGCTACAAGCGCTCGCCATTCCCTCTTGCCATCAATTGCATTTTTGATGCTCATTAACATCTCCTAATCCTTCAGTTTCCTCACAACATTGCTGTTTAACTGATCACGCCATTTGTCACGATAG
>JAIRUT010000006.1 GCA_031254255.1 Coriobacteriales bacterium | reverse complement strand
ATCTTGGGCAACCTGGAAATCCCAAGCATCCTGGCCATATTGGCTGTTTGCCAAGCGGTTGACCAAGTTGTTGACCGCCCGCATAAAACTTGACCACTCGTCTGCTTGGGTAATAAGTGCATATGTTTGTTCGGAGATCGGCGCATAGAATTCTGCATAGGTGTCCAGAACTGTCGCTTCATCCATAATTAAGTCGTCATACTCCAACGCACTCTCCATGCCACAACACGCTTTCTGTTTCCTATTGTTTTGTTGAAGTTAAGTAAAAAGCTTGGATAAAGCTTATGTAGGACGGCCGTCAAATGCATCGCCAGTTCCCGATGAATTCGTTTTTACACAAATATCATCAGAAACTGGTGAGCTGTCTGGAGCAAGGAACATTAGTTCTGAGTATAAAATAATGTGCTGATACATCAGGGTAAGTATTGATTCATTTATTGTTTATGAATATTGGGTGTGGGTATCTGATTGAAGCTGACAGCAAAATTTCCAATCTTTCACTTAGCAGGCATTAGCCTCTCCCACTTGGGCATGGCCTTCTTCTGGGTGAGCAGCATATTTTGCCATCGCAGCTCGTTTCTGTTTTCCACAGACCCGAACTCCATCTTCCTGATCAGTTCGCTGCTCCTTGTTTCGTTCGCCATAAACATCCTGACCCTTCTGGTTATCTGCTTGATGGCTTATCGGCGCCATCGCCATAACCAGAGCTTGAGAGCAGAGGAGCTGATGGAGAAAAAGCCTTGCGCTGGCGGAAATGAGTCGGATAATCCAGTGCATCACGAAGTCGAGAACAATCCGGACGATCTAACGCAAGAAGAGCCTTGCGATAACAGAAGCAAGCCGGACGATTGCATGGAGATTCTCATGGAGATCGAAACTCCTAACTCCAAAACTTCTCCCGAGACCCCCGACGAACAAGAAAAACCCAGCACCGAAGATATGCTAGAGCACATTTTCGACACCAAAGCAGAAGAAATCGCCGGAATTTTCGGGCTGACAAATAGAGAGACAGAGGTCCTTTTCTACCTATTGCAAGGGCGTTCAGCCGGCTACATCGCCGATGTTCTCTACATTTCTGAAAACACCGTGCGCTCGCACATACGACACATACTGGAAAAGACCAACACAGAGTCCAAACAGCAACTGATCGGATTGATGCTGAGGTAACGCGTAAGGGGAAGACAAAAAGACAGGGTGGGCGCTGGCTGTGGCCCACCCTGTCTTGTCTTGCTTTGCTTGCTTGGCTTTAGCTCTTGAAGTTCGGGGTTACTGTGTTTATACGATTTGCTTCTGGCATCATGCTGGTCAGGATCTCCAGGTCGGGGATCTCTTTTTCGGAGTTTCCGCCGGCGGCGTTGATGCCAGCTATGCGGCCGAAGGTCAGGCAACGGCCATGGTTGGTTCCGGGATTGATGGTCGGGTAGTCGTTGGAGAAGTACTGGCCGCCAGCTGCTCCGCAAACGTAGAGGCCCTCAATGACATTGTTATTCTCATC
This sequence comes from Coriobacteriales bacterium, assembly GCA_031254255.1. Classification (GTDB taxonomy): domain Bacteria; phylum Actinomycetota; class Coriobacteriia; order Coriobacteriales; family UBA8131; genus WRFC01. The sequence continues at coordinate 1,165 of JAIRUT010000006.1, read as the reverse complement.
CAGCATGCGAGCATCGGTGTCTTGGCGCAGGCCACCACTGGCCGCCAGCAGGGTGGAGATCAATTGCCCGGCAAAGAACGGTGCTGTGTCGATCGGCCAGAGGATTTCTGGACGCTTTCCGAAGTCATCATCGTTTCCCTTGGCAACCAGCTCGTTGTAACGTTTGACCGTGGCTTTCAAGTTGTCGGCGGGAACCCCCATTTTTGCTGCCAACTCATCCAAGCTGTCGGCTTGGAAGAGCAGCCCCTGCTCGATTTTCGCATCACGCAACTTGAGCTCAAGATCAAAGTCGAAGGGTACCCCATAGCGACGGTACTGCTGGTCGGATGAGATGCCTCCGGTGTAGCCCTCGTTACAGGATGTGGCAAAACTCTTGAGCGAGTTGGCATCGTAGATCGTGAATGCCTTGCCATCGGGTTGGAATGCCTTTACACAGGACTTGGACTGGGTATTGACATCCTCGTTCATGAAACGCTGGCCGTTGGCGTTGACGTGCAGGAAGTTGTAGCTTTGGGCGCCGGACTCCAGATGGATGGTCGCGCAGTGCGGCTCAGACTCCTGCATTGCAGCGCCGATCCACATGGACTGCTTGTGGCCATCGCCGGTGCTGATCAATCCAGGCAGATAAAGTCGGCTGTCAGCGACCCAAGAGAAGGGCTGGTAGCGCGTACGCATCTCATCATCGTCCAGATAATCGCCGGTGGCGATAACGACAGACTTGGCATTGATCTTCGTGTAATCACCTTCTGCGCCAACTATAGCTCCGGTCACAGGACCATTGCCCTCGCGCAAAAGCTGCACGGACGGGGTATTGTAGCGATACTCGACCCCAAACTCCTCACCCTTTTTGATGACAGCGGGCAATAAAACATCCATGCCAAGCCCGTGTGAAACGCCATCGAGATAGACAAAATCGGTGCTGTCATCGTAAAAGAAGTGCGTAACAGGGGCCTCTGTATAATCAGGGCCCTTGTAAAAACCGCACCACATGGTGGCGTGCAGACCAGAATCAGCGACCAAGTCGACCAGCCAGTCCATGCAGGCACCGGATTTTTTGGCGATTGTCCAGAGCAGCGGCTCCTTGACACGCCCTGTTGCCCACTCAACCAAACGGCGCACGACATGGGAGTAATCAGTCTCCGGAATCCAACCTTCATCGACGAAC
>JAIRUT010000030.1 GCA_031254255.1 Coriobacteriales bacterium | reverse complement strand
TGGCGTTGCCACAAACCGGTGATCTTCCGGGCGACTGAGCAATGGTTCGTGACCATGGATGGCACGGGCCTGCGCGAGACCGCCTTGGCGGAGATGGCCAAACTGAACTGGTATCCAAGCTGGGCGCACAACCGTCTGGCCTCGATGATCGAGACCCGTCCGGACTGGTGTATCTCTCGCCAGCGCTCCTGGGGTGTCCCGATCCCGGTTTTTAGTTGCAAGACCTGCGGATCGACCGTGGCCACCAGCCAGACTTTCGATGCGGTCATTGAGCTGTTCGGGCGCGAGGGAGCTGATGCTTGGTTTACCAAAGAGCCGTCTGAGTATCTGCCGGAGGGCACGCACTGCGCCCAGTGCGGCTCGACGGAGCTTGCGCCCTGCCAGGACATCCTCGATGTCTGGTGGGAGAGTGGATGCTCGCATACTAGTGTTTGTGAGGCACGCGAGGAGCTGACCCGACCGGCCGATCTCTATCTGGAGGGCTCCGATCAGCATCGTGGCTGGTTCCAAAGTTCGCTTCTGACCAGCGTTGGTGCCTACGCTGAGGCTCCCTACAAGGGCGTGATGAGCTGCGGTTTCACTGTTGACGAGCAAGGTCGGAAGATGAGCAAGTCACTCGGCAACGGTGTTGATCCGGCCGAGGTTTTCGAGAAGTTCGGCGCTGATGTCTTGCGCCTTTGGGTTGGCAGTGTGGACAATTCCCAGGATGTCAGCATCTCTGACAACATCCTTGAGCATACCGCCGATGCCTATCGCCGGATCCGCAACAGCTTCCGCTTCCTGCTTTCCAATCTGGCGGACTTCGATTACCGCACAGATGTGGTCAGCTGGGAGGAGATGCTGGTGCTGGACCGCTGGGCGCTGGCGCGTCTGGTGGAGCTGATGAATACCATTGACGATGGCTACACCTCGATGCGCTTCCATGTGGTCTTCCGGGCGGTTTACGATTATGTCATCACCGATCTGTCCGCTGTTTATCTGGATGCCCTGAAGGACCGCCTCTATTCCGATGCTCCGAAGAGCGTCGGGCGCCGTAGTGCGCAGACAGTCCTGCTGCATGTTTTGGAGCTGTTGGTCCGCCAGTTGGCGCCGATTCTCTCCTTCACCTGTGACGAGGTCTGGGAGTATTATCCGGAAGGCCTGCGAGAGCCGGATCGTCCGGCTTCGATCTTTATGGCTGGCTGGCCGCGCTTGGAGGACTTTTCACCCATTCCGCCGGCCGACGAGGCAAAAGCCCTGCTTGAGGACTTCAAGGTCGTCCTGGCTGTTCGCGATGCCGTGACCAAGGCCTTGGAGGACGCACGGGCGACCAAGACGATCAACAAGAGCCAGGAGGCCCGCGTCGTGGTGACCCTGCCAACTGACTTGGAACTTGTGCTGGCGACCCTGCCAGCCGGTACCCTGGAAGAGATGCTCATCGTCGCTGAAGTCGAGCTGATTGGCAGCCCCGAAGGCAGCGAGACAGAGGTCAAGGTCGAGGCGGCGCAAGGGGATAAGTGCCCACGCTGCTGGAATATCCGGACCTTGGGCGGCGATTCCAGCCACCCAGAAGTCTGCACCCGCTGCTCAGAGGTGCTGAACGAGCTCGGATTGTGAAAGACAAAAAAGAACCGTCCCCTTTTTGTCTTCTTGTCCCAGTCGATGGAAACAGAAACTTGCATGATTGATAAAGATCGACAACCAGAACAACCTGAAATTCCGGCTGGTCACCCCAAACGACGTCGTCGTCTCGGGCGACCAGCGGCGCTGGCACTTGTCTTGGTGATCGCCGCCTTGATCGTGGGCTTGGATCGTTGGACGAAGATTCTGGCAGTCCAGCATCTGACGGATGGCCCCATTCCCCTTATTCCAAGGTTTATGGATTTCCACCTCGTTTACAACGATGGTGCGGCTTGGGGTTTGATGTCCGGCGCCAAACCTTACTTCCTGATTGTCACAATCGTCAGCCTTGTGCTGGTCTTCGGCTACCTGATCTACCGCCGCGAGCAGTCGCCACTTGCTGTCATCGCCTTGGGTCTGTTCGTCGGCGGCACACTCGGTAACGCTTACGACCGCTTTCTACATGGTCAGGTTGTGGATTTCCTGCATACATTGTTCATCGACTTCCCAGTTTTCAACGTCGCCGACAGTGCCTTGACCGTTGGCGCGATACTGATTGTGGTATTCGTCATTTTCACCAGCGGCTGGAAAAAGCCTGAGGCGAAGGACCAGAGGGCAGCAGCAGCTGTTGCTGAAGATGAATCCAGCAGCGATACCGATGCCTGAGCACAGCTATATAGTCAGTGAGGGACAACAAGGATCGCGTCTGGACGCTTTCCTGGCGGACTGTGCCGATGTTACCAGTCGCGCCCAAGCGGTCAGGATGATCGAGAAGCGCCAGGTTAGTGTGAACAGTCATACTGTCACTTCCAAACGACGGGTGCTGCTGAAGGACGATCAGGTTGTCTACAACTGGCAGATCGAGCAGCCTTTGGCATTGATAGCACAGGATATTCCCTTAGATATACGTTACGAAGATGAATATCTGCTCGTTATATCCAAAGATGCTGGCATAGTCGTCCACCCTTCGCATGGGCATATGCAGGGCACGATGGTCAACGCCTTGATTGCTCACTGCGGTTATGGGAACCTTGCCCAACTGCAGGGGGAGGATAGGCCAGGCGTGGTTCATCGCTTGGATATGGATACCAGTGGCCTGATGATCATGGCCAAGGATGACAACGCCGGCTTTGCCTTGCAACAGGCGATCCGCCTGCGTGAGGTAGATCGACGTTACCTGACGCTGGTGCATGGGAGCATCGCCGCAGACACAGGGCTGATCGATGCGCCAATCGGGCGTTCGGAAAAGGAGCGCCAATGCTTCGAGGTCACCGACCGGCTGCGCGCCAAGGCTGCCGTGACCAGCTTCAATGTCCTCAAGCGCTATTACAATGATGCTACCGATGATGGCTACACGCTGCTGGAGTGCAAGCTCTTCAGCGGACGAACACACCAGATCCGCGTCCATATGTCCTACACCGGCCATCCTGTTGTCGGGGATCAAGTCTACGGGGCGAACAAGAGGCGCCGCCCGCATAGCGATCTAGACTTGGAGCGGCAGTTTCTGCACTCTGGGATACTGGAGTTCGTGCACCCCATCAGCGGCGAGACCCTGCATTTTGAGGATCCCCTGAAGGCGGAACTGCTGGAGGCTCTGGCGAGCTTGAGTGATCGCGATTCCAGCCTGACCACTCGCGGCAAGGAACTGCAAAGCCTGTTCGAGAGGGACATCAGGGACACTGACCACGTCCTTCCCTGATGCATCAACCTAAAACGATATGGAAGGAACAACGATGGTATTCCAGATTCCCCGTGATGCCAGTTTGGAGCTGGTTCGTGAGCTCTTCTCCCGGGATCGTTTTGCTGTTGAAAGCTGTGGCTGTGAGATTCTCGAAGCGGCTGAAGGCCATGCCGTTTGTGCTCTGGAGCTGGCAGATCGCCACTTGAATGCCAACGATCTTCCGATGGGTGGGGCAATATTCACACTTGCGGATTTTTGTTTGGGGATAGCCTCCAACTACAATCAGGTAGCCAGCGTGACTACATCCAGCACCATAGATTACCTGAGTGTAGCCGGCACGCGACGCCTGATCGCCCGAGCCAATGCAGACAAAATGGGGAAGACACTGGGCTTTTTCACCGTTGAAGTCCACGATAGCAACGATTTGCTGGTAGCCAGAATGACAGCCATCTGCACTCGCGTTGGATAACAGTGACGCCCGCTCGGCTGACGCCGCGCGGCCTTCTCGACGGCTGACGCCGTCTTCGGTTTGATAAATGCTGACTATTGTCCGGAGTGGAATTTATGCGTTTCAGTCAGTCTGTAAAAATAAGATCGTATTGTTACTGTTCAGACCCTTTGAAAATTCAGTCGACTGTATACCATTTTGTTTAAGCTGTTTTGATACGCATGCTATACTTTCTTTCTGAAGGGAGTTCAGATGAGGTTGTATTTAGATAACTGCTGCTTTAACCGTCCGTTTGACGATCAGAGAAATATGCGAAATCGTCTAGAGACTGATGCGAAGATACACATCCAGTCCTTGATTCGAGCTGGCAAGCATGAACTTATATGGTCATATATTCTGGAGTACGAAAACAGCTTTAATCCTCACGAAGACAGGAGATCGAATACGCTCACATGGAAAGAACTTGCCGTTGAGCATTGTATTGAGACAGACAGCATCAAGGATAGAGCCAATTCAATAAAAGCGCTTGGTGTAAGAACCAAGGATGCGCTGCATGTCTCCTGCGCAATTGAATCAGAGGCTGATTTTTTGATAACAACAGATGATGGGCTTTTGAATAAAACAATTGACAGAATCACTATCATTAACCCGATTGATTTTGTGCTCAAGGAGGTCGGATATGACAACTGATGCAATTCTTCGCAGGGAGGGCATGGAGGCTCTTGTTGAGAGGCTTGGTAGAGTCGATGCAGAGCGCTTTATTGTTTCGATTATCAGAGAGCCTTTTGATTA
>JAIRUT010000003.1 GCA_031254255.1 Coriobacteriales bacterium | reverse complement strand
TCGATGGCTCTTCGCTGGCCCTGACCTACCGTTCGGGCAGCTTGGTGCGGGCCGCCACACGTGGGGACGGCGTCCATGGTGACGATATCACGACCAATGCCCGGACAGTCCGCGATCTGCCGGCACGATTGGCAGTGGATCTGCCAGGCGGAGTGGACGAAGTCGAGATCCGGGGGGAAATCTTCATGACAAAGGCCGGCTTTGAGGAGCTGAACGTCCAGATTGAGGCGGAAAACCTGCGCCGCCGCACTGAGGCCGAAGAGCTTGGCCGCCGGATCATCAAGGACACCACACCCTTTGCCAATCCCCGCAATGCTGCCGCTGGATCCCTGCGCCATAAGAACCCCGAGATCACAGCCCAGCGCGATCTGGCGACCTTCATGTATGCGGTGGCCGACGAGACACCCTTGCCGGTGAGTAGTCAATCGGAGCTGTTGGAGTGGCTGAAAGCTGCCGGCTTCCATGTCAATCCGCATGTTCGCATCTGTTACGGCATCGACGAGGTACAGGAGTTCTGCGCCCAGTCGCTGCTGCATCGCTCGGAGCTTCCCTATGAGATCGATGGCGTGGTGATCAAGGTGGACAACTTTGAGCTGCAGCGCCGTCTCGGCTACACCGCACGGGCGCCGCGTTGGGCGATTGCCTACAAGTTCCCTCCGGAGGAAAAGACCACGGTGCTGCGTGGCATTACCGTTCAGGTCGGACGCACTGGCAAACTCACACCGGTGGCAGAATTTGACCCGGTCCGGGTCTCCGGATCCACTGTCTCCCGCGCAACCCTGCACAATGCAGACGAGGTGCACCGTAAGGACGTCCGTGTTGGCGACACAATCATCATTCGCAAGGCCGGCGACGTGATTCCCGAGGTCTTGGAACCCGTCCTCAGCCTGCGCCAGCCGGACGCCGAGATCTGGCGGATGCCGGAGGTCTGCCCTTCCTGCGGCAGCCCCGTTTTCCGCGACCAAGATGGCGTGGCCATCCGCTGCCTGGCTGCTGACTGCCCCGCCCAGCTTCTGGAGCGCCTGAACCATTGGGTCAGCCGGGGTGCCATGGACATCGAGGGACTGGGCCCGAAGCTGATCGAACGGCTTGTGGAGAGGGGTCTCCTGACCGACTATGCGGATTTTTACAGGTTGACTGTTTCGCAACTGTCTGTGTTGGAATCAGGTGAGGATAAGTATGTTCGCCCCATGTCGGTTCAAAACCGCGCTGTCCTCGGAGACTACGAGAAGGAGCCGGTCTTGGTCGGCCCTCTGGTTGGTGCCAAGGTATATGATCAGATCCAAGCCAGTAAACAACAGCCCTTCGCCCGTGTGCTTTTCGGTCTGGGAATCAGAAACATAGGCAAAACAGTGGCGGAGATCATCACCAAGGCCATTCCCTCCGCAGAGTCCCTCGCCCAGACTGACGAGGAGCAACTCTGCGCCCTTGAAGGCATCGGCCCAGTGATAGCCAGCAACCTTCGCCAGTTCTTCGATACCCCAGACAACCAGCGCCTTCTCCAAGAACTCAAAGAGGCGGGGCTACAGCTGGAGACCTTGTCAGCGGGAAGGGGGCCAGAAAGTGGAAGCGGTCAGTCCGCTGGCTCAGACGGCGATCAAGCCACCGAGCCCAGCGCGCAACCTTTGACAGGTCTGACCTTCGTTTTGACCGGCACACTGGAGCACTTCAGACGCGACGATGCCGAAGACCAGCTGCGTGTCCTGGGCGCCAAAACCGCCGGCTCAGTATCCGTCAAAACCTCCTACGTAATAGCCGGCCCAGGCGCAGGCACCAAGCTAAAAAAGGCCCAGCAACTGGGAATCCCGGTGCTTGACGAAACAGCGCTGGAAAAGATTTTAGAGACTGGCAGCATCAGTGTTTTGACTATCGAATAGCCGTTCGGCCCGTGCGATATTCAATTTAACAAGCCGACGAATGGTTGCCACACCAAATGGTCTTCACGCTGAATGGTTGCCTCTCATCTTCCTTTTGATTACGCTTAGTTGACAAGCTGGAGATACTTTTCCATCGTGGCTTGTATCCACCTTTTGCCAGAGTATTATATCTAGTCATTAGCAGTCATCACGTGAGACTGCTAATTTCACGAGATTCACGAGATAAAGGCAATTAATCGCAATAGCGAAGGAAAATCAGGAGGTATCATTTCATGAGTTTGAAACCATTGGGAGATCGGGTAATCATCAGGCAAGACGAGGCTGAGACCACTACGGCATCCGGTCTGGTTTTGACAAGTACAGCTCAAGAGAAGCCACAGCGCGGCAGTGTCGTGGCAGTTGGCGCTGGCAAAGTTGACAATAACGGCAATCTGATTGCTCCCGACGTAAAGGTCGGTGACAAGGTTATTTACAGCAAGTATGGTGGCACCGAGGTCAAGGTCGGTGATGAAGAGCTGATCATCCTACGCGTAGAAGACATCTATGCCGTGGTCGAGGGTTAGCCCAAAATCAAACCAAGAACAATAAACATAAGCTAAGAATAAACGAGAGGTGAAGATAGATGGCAAAAAGTATTGATTTTAACGAGTCTGCTCGTGGCGGGCTTGCCGCAGGTGTAACCAAGCTTGCGGATGCAGTTAAGGTGACCCTTGGCCCCAAGGGTCGTTATGTTGCTTTGCAGCGCAGCTTTGGTGCTCCTCTGATCACCAATGATGGCGTCACTGTAGCCAAGGAGATCGAGCTTGATGACCCGGTAGAGAACATGGGAGCCCAGCTGGTTCGTGAGGTTGCTGTTAAGACCAATGATGTTGCTGGTGACGGTACAACCACCGCTACATTGTTGGCTCAAGTGATTGTCAACGAGGGCCTGCGC
>JAIRUT010000092.1 GCA_031254255.1 Coriobacteriales bacterium | reverse complement strand
CATCCCTCCAACCAATCCTATGCTTTGAGCTTTGGGGTAGGGTTTTACCACACATCCTGGCGAAGACTCACAAAAAAGAACCGTCCCCCTTTTGTCCTGCTTCGTCTGCCGCTGCCGCTGCCGCTGCGTCAGGCCTGACTTTCGAAGACCAGGCAGATGGGGGTTTGCTCGTGGGCTTGGCCCAGGGGGTTGTCGGCGAAGGCCGCCTCGTAGCGCGCATTGTCACCGGGGGCATTCTTGCCCAGCACGTTGCGACCGATGTCGTTGGCATCCATCACCACTACTCCACCGAAGTTATCCAGCACGGATGTAGGCATGGGGTTTACGGAGTGCGCTGTCTTGGTGCTGCCTGCATTATTCACGGCGCTTGCGTTGCCCGCAACTTCCTGTGACTCAGTAATGACGGCTTGAACGGCCTTGCGAACTCGTTCGGTCAGTCGTTTGGCTACTCCATTCGGATCAGCTGGAGGCAGCTTGGCCGAGACATTAGCAGGGTAAACCGAATACTCCGTAGGCCCATCTATGGCCCTTACATCAGCACCAGCCAGCTCGTAGAACAGCCCGTGCTTACCCACCAGTTTGCCAATCGCTCCAGCGATAGAGGCAAAGAGGATCCGCGGCAGACCGACCTCCTTGATGGCCAAATGCATCGTGTAAGGACTACCGAGGCCGATACCGGCTGGTGTGCGGGTCACAAAACGGGAGAGGGTCCGAGCCCACCAACTCGGTTTGATATCCCAGACAAAGTAGGAACGTCCCTGCGTAATAGCCACTATCTTCTCGGAAATAAACAAGTACCAAGGTCTTTCAGTTACCAGCTGGCGATGCTCCATACTCTGCTCTGATAAAGTCGTGAAGAAGCGCCGGACATACTTTTCCACAAAGGAATCCAGGTCGATATCCGCGCTGACCTGTTCCGTGTGCAGGGGGTAGCGCCGCCAGAGTGCGGCGGGGGAGTGCAGATCCAGCTTTTTGCCGACATTCGGCTCAAAATCATTCGACTTCACGGGCAGCGGTTCCTTGGGCTCGTCAAAAAACTCCCGCAGCCAGAGCTCAACATTGGCCATTCGCCAAAACGGCATGGATCCGACGCCATTCTTGCCTTGAATGAAACCTTCGAAGGCCTTCAGTACCTCTTGCTGGTTAAAGTAAGGCCGGTTGGCAAACTCCTCGGAGAGGAAGATGTCGTAGAAGAAGTTTTTGAGACGGATCATCCAGTCAAATTCGGGCGAGGAAAGTCCGATCTTGTTGCGGCGCTTGGCGATCAAATCGGGCAGAATGCCAGCCATGCTGTCGCGGAGGATGCGCTTGTTCCAACCATTCTTGATGATCGCCTCATTAGGGAGCGAGAAGATGAAGGTCAGCAGGCTGCGATCAAGGAAAGGCGCACGACCCTCAATACTAAAACGCATGGTGTTGCGGTCGCCGTAGCGCAAAAGCGCGGGAACGGAGTTCTCGTAGAGGTCCTGAAGCAGACGGGCTCGCAAATTGTCCGAAATAACGCTGAATCGCTCCGATTTATGCGCCTGCTTGAATTCATCGGTTAGGAAGGTGGAAAAAGGGATATCTTTGCGTAGGCTCAAGCGATCCTTGATCTTGAAGCGCGCGAGTCGCAGCAGTACATCCAGAGACTTCCAAAGTTCCTTAATGAGCTTTCCCCATTCACCCTTGCCCTTCAGTTCGTGCAGGTAGACGGCGTAATAGGGAACATAACCGGCCATGGTCTCATCGGCAGCCTGACCATCCAGCATAACGCGGACATCCTTTCTGGCCTCGCGCATCACCTGATACTGGACATAGGGGCCTGTGGAAATAGTCGGTTCCTCCTGGGAGCGGATGAAGTCGATAATGTCGAGCTTGAACTCATCGGCTGTCGGCTTGACCTTATGCACCGCAAGGGTGTCCCCGCAAACCGCTATAGCTGCATCGGCATACTTCTCCTCGTCATTGATCTGTCCAGGAAAGATTGCCGAGTAAGTGTTCTGCTTGGGGCCGATCGCTCGGGTTTGGTCTTCCCTCTCCGTCATCAACCTGCTGATCAGCACGGCCACCGTCGAGGAGTCCAAACCGCCGGAAAGCGATGTCCCGACACGGGCATCACCCTCCAGGCGGGCGAGGATGCTCTCCTCCAAACGCCTGCGGTACTCAGCCGCCACCTCGGGAGTGTATGAAACGGGGTGCTCTGACTTGCCGAGAGCCAAAAGATCCTCCCGCAGTGTCGTGTAGCTGCTGATATGTGGCTTGCCACCCTCATCAATCTCCAGCATCTGACCGGGCAGGAGCTTTTGGATACCAGCGAAGAATGTCTCTGCCCCGTCGTCATGGGCACGGAAGTTCAGGTAGCGATAAAGGCTGCGCTCATTGACCCGGCGTTCTATCAGACCAGAGTAAATCAAGGGTTTGATTTCTGAGGCGAAAAGCAGGGCATCCTCCAGCACCGCATAATACAGCGGCTTGATACCAAAATGATCCCGACAAAGTGTTAGGCGTTTGTGCTCGCGATCGTAAATCGCCAGCCCCCACACGCCATCCAGGCGGTCAAAGCCGGCGCTGCCCCATTCAGCAAAGGCATGGAGAACAACTTCGACATCCGAATCGGTAGTCAAGCTGTGGCCGGCGCTTGCCAGCTCTTCGCGAAGCTTTCGACAATTAAGGAGAGCTCCATTCATGACCAGCACAAAGCGCTGATCGGCCGAATGCATAGGCTGAATGTCAAGGGCGGAGTCCACTACAGCCAGTTGTCGATAAACCAGACCGCAACGCGCCTCGCAAAAGGTCTGCTCCCCATCTGGCCCACGCTGCGCCATTTGGGCGCTCATCTGATATAAAAGATTGTCGTTACCGGGATAATTGAAATAACCTGCTATACCACTCACGAAAGTATTAAGCCTCCTGAACCAATGAAGAATACGATGCAGCCAGCTGTCAAATCGAGTTTAGATAGAGTTACCTAGCATAAAGTGATCAAGCGGCCTCGTCTATTATCCATTATGGCATAATAATGTGCCACTAGATAAACGATTGGAGGGTAAATGCTTATAGGCAAACTACCTCTCATTGATGAATTTGAAAACGTCAACACAATAGCTCCGGAGAGCTATCAGCGCTTTGATGTCAAACGCGGCCTGCGCAACGAGGACGGCACGGGCGTGATCGCCGGCATTACTAATATAGCTGATGTCCATGGCTATTCGATGGTTGATGGCGTGGCCGTACCATCCAAGGGCCGTCTGACGCTGCGCGGATACGACATTGAAGATTTACTCTCTCCGGCTTTCCAGGAACAGCGCTTCTGTTTTGAGGAGCTTTGCTATCTGCTGCTTTCCGGGGAGCTTCCCACGACCGAAGAGCTGCGCGATTTTAACTCTGCACTGGATGGCGAGCGCGAACTGCCCGATGGTTTCACGGCGGACTATATCATGAATCCAGCAACTCCGGATATCAGCAACTGCCTGGCCCGCTCCATCTTGATGCTTTATGCTGATGATCCGCGCGCTGAGGATCGCTCTCCTGATCATGAGGTCAGGGTGGCCATCTCGATGATCTCCCGGCTGCCTCGGATTGCAGTACTGGCCTATTACGCCAAACAGGCCAGCTTCCATCAGGGCTCGATGATTATGCATCGTTTTGTACCTGGACAACGAACAGCCGAGACCTTCCTCTCGATGCTTCGTCCGAACCGCGAGTTCACTCAGGAGGAGGCACTGATGCTGGACATCATGCTCAGCCTGCATATTGAGCACGGTGGCGGCAACAATTCAACTTTTGCCGCTCGCGTCATTACTTCTGCCGACACAGATGCCTATTCGGCATATGCAGCTGCTATTGGGTCCCTTAAGGGCTACCGTCACGGTGGTGCCAATGCCAAGGTACTGGATATGCAAAACGATATCAAAAAGAATGTTCACAACTGGTCCAATGAGGACGAGCTGGTTGACTATCTGCGGCGAATTGTGAATAAGGAGGTATTCGACAAGAGTGGCCTTATCTACGGAATGGGCCATGCCGTCTACACGCTCTCGGATCCCCGGGCTGAGATCTGTAAGGAATTTGCCCGGCACCTCGCCCAGAACACCGAATTTGAGCCTGAATTAAAGCTTCTGGAAGATATCGAGCGTCTCAGCCCTGATATCTTTGCCAGTGTCAAAGGCTCAGTCAAGCCGCTTTGTGCGAATATCGACATGTATTCTGGATTCGTCTACAGGATGCTCGGTATTCCGGTGGACCTGATCACTCCACTCTTCATCTGCGCACGCATGCCAGGTTGGATAGCGCATCGCTTCGAGGAGATAGTCTCAGGCAAGCGAATCATCCGTCCGGCCTACAAGACCTTGGGCAAAACAAGGTGCTACCAAACATTGACGGAACGCTGAAGACAAAAGACAAAAAGGGGACGGTTCTTTTTTGTCTTGGATAATAAAATAGATAATGCAGGAGCTGGAGCCTAAGACAAAAAAGAACCGTCCCCTTTTTGTCTTTTGTCTTCACGGCTGACAAAAATACATACTTTACAAAGTATGAAATAAGTGCGAAGATACACTCTAAGAATTTTAGCCATTGATCTTACAGGAATATTGAGCAGGAAGTTATTGTGTTACTGATCATCAGCATTGCCATCGTAGTAGTAATTCTCACCGGCGTAGTACTTGTAGCCGGTGTCGGTGGCTTGCGTGTCAGGAGTGACAGCCAGTAATTTCTTCTGACAAAAAGCAGTCATCGTGCCCGGTAGCGAATCCCCGCTGGCCGGGCTTTTGATTTGAGAGAGCTTAAAGGACAAACAGGTAAGATCAACAACAAGAAAAGCAAGACTAACAGGAAAGTTGATGAAGGGAGTGAGGTTTGAAATGAATGGAGCAGCGATAACCGTCGAGACCTTAATTGCGCATGGAGTCACCGATGTATTTGGTTATCCAGGCGGGACGGTGCTGAATCTTTATGATGAGCTGTATGGCAACAGTGATCGGATCACTCATCGACTCAGCTGTCATGAGCAGGGCGCGGCGCATGCTGCCGATGCCTACGCTCGGGTGACGGGAAGGGTCGGAGTGGTCATCGCTACCAGTGGACCTGGTGCGACGAACCTGGTTACTGGCATTGCCACGGCGTATTTGGATTCTACTCCGATGATTGCCATAACTGGCAATGTCCCTACGACACTGATGGGCAAAGATGCCTTTCAAGAGGTCGATACCACAGGTATCACGATGCCGATAACCAAGCACAACTTCCTTGTCAAGGATGTTGATCAGCTCGAGGAAACCCTCTGCGAAGCCTTCCGTATTGCTCGTTCTGGCCGTCCTGGCCCTGTGTTGGTGGACATTCCCAAGGATGTTCAGGTCAACGAAGCTGATTTCAGGGGTGGGCAGCCCTTGCCAGACATTCCGACTCCGACGGCCAACCAACAATGTTTGGAAGAAGCTGCAGCCCTGATCAATGCCAGCGAACGTCCCTATATATATGCAGGTGGTGGCGTGGTCATTTCCGGTGCTGAGGATCTCTTGCGTCAATTTGCCGAGTCATTGGATGCGCCGGTCGGCCTCTCAATGATGGGTTTGACGGCTTTTGACAGCGAGCATCCGCTCTATCTTGGCATGACCGGAATGCACGGCCTGCCGGAATCCTCTAAGATGCATGCCGAGGCGGACTTGATCATTGGCATCGGTGTGCGTTTTTCCGATCGGGCAACTGGCGACACCAAGCGTTATCGCGCCAACACAAAGATTTTGCATATTGATATTGACGATGTGGAAGTTGACAAGAATGTTGCATCAACGGCCAGTGTCCTCGGCGACCTGAAGGAGATCCTGTCGAGTCTGATCGGGATGCTCGATCAGCGCGAGCGTCCGGAGTGGAAGGGTCGCGCCAAGAAGGTCCGGGATGAATGGGGCCGGGCCGTGATGGACTACAAGGCCCAAGATGAGCACAGCTTCACTCCGCGTCGGATTATCAAGACAGTGCGTGCCCACGCGACTGATGAGATGGTCGTGGTTACCGATGTCGGCCAGCACCAGATGTGGGTGGCCCAGCATTATGGCTTCAAGGTTCCACGGACACTGGCGACTTCTGGCGGGCTGGGTACCATGGGCTTTGGTATGGGCGGTGCTGTCGGGGCCTGCGTTGCCAAGGGTGGCGCGCGGACGTTGCTCTTCACCGGTGACGGTAGCTTCCACATGAATATGGCCGAATTTGCCACAGCCGTGCGCTATGGCCTGCCAATCATCGTTATCGTCATTGACAACTCAGTGCTCGGCATGGTGCGGCAATGGCAGACCCTCTTCTTCGGGGAGCGCTATTCACAGACAACGCTGGAAAGACCGACCGACTACGTCAAGCTGGCCGAGGCCCTCGGTGGTTCGGGGTACATGGTTAGCGATTTGGCTGGTCTGGAGAAGGCGCTGAACGGTGCTTTTGCCAGCGATATCCCGACAATCATCGACTGCAAGATCGACTCTGATGAAATGGTCTTTCCGATGATCCCTGCCGGCGGCTCCTTCGAGGACATGATAGTCGAGAGAAATTAGAGGAGGAACAATGATCAGCACCGATACCATCCAGCACTTCACCATCTCGATCATCGTGGTCAACCGTGCCGGCGCCCTCAGTCGCATCACCGGCCTGTTCTCCAAGAGAGGCTACAATATCGACACCCTGACCGTCGGTCCGATGGCTGAAAGGCCGGGCTATTCACGCCTGATCCTGGCCTCCTCGGGTGACGAGGCAACCAAAGCGCAAATCATCAAACAGTTACGGAAGCTGGTTGATGTGGCTGAGGCCAAGACCATCTGACTTGGAGTTTTACCTAACTTCATATGGGCGGAGCTCGGATAATCCGTCCGCAAAATAGCGTACAATGAATAACTCTAAAGATAATGAGAGCTTAGACTAACTCAACTCAAAAGAGCAGCATAGATTATGGAATATGGAAAGGATACTTCATGGCTAATATCTATTACGCAAAGGACTGCGATGCAAATCAGCTGAAAGATCGAAAGATTGCGGTGATCGGTTACGGTAGCCAAGGTCATGCACATGCCCAAAACCTTCAAGACAGCGGACATTCCGTGGTGATTGGCCTGCGTGCGGGCTCGGCTTCCGTGGATCGGGTTCGTGCTGATGGTTTGGAAGTGACTTCCGTTGCTGATGCTGTCAAGCAGGCCGACATCGTGATGATCCTGGTTGGTGACGAATCCCAGCCAGCGCTTTATGAGAATGAGATCCAGCCCAACTTGCGTTCTGGGATGACCCTTTGCTTTGCCCATGGTTTCAATATCCACTATGGCCAGATCACTCCGCCCGCCGATGTCGATGTGATCATGATTGCCCCCAAAGGGCCATGCCATACTGTGCGCAGTCAATTTCTGGAGGGACGTGGTGTTCCCTGTCTGATCGCCGTCTACCAGGATCCCAATGGAAAGGCCAAGGCCACCGCTTTAGCCTATGCCCAGGGAATCGGCGGCGCCCGTGCCGGCATCCTCGAGACGACTTTCAAGGAGGAGACCGAGACCGACCTCTTCGGTGAGCAGGCAGTGCTTTGCGGCGGTGTGACTGCCCTGATGAAGGCTGGTTTTGAGACGCTTATCGAGGCTGGTTATCAGCCAGAAAGTGCATATTTTGAGTGCGTTCATGAGATGAAGCTTATCATTGACCTGGTTGTCGGCCAAGGTCTGGACTTCATGCGCCACTCGATCAGCGATACAGCTGAGTTTGGCGATTATGTAACTGGAAAGCGGATAATCACCGATGATACGAAGCAAGAGATGAAGAGGATCCTGGGTGAGATCCAAGATGGTAGTTTTGCGCGGGATTGGGTATTGGAGAACAAGGCCAATCGCCCACACTTCAAGGCTATGCGCCGGATCGAAGGCGAGCATCCAGTGGTCACCGTAGGTGCCGAGCTGCGCGAGAAGATGAGTTGGAAGGCGGATCAAGGCTGATGTTTGGCAGAAACAAATCCAAGAATAAAGCTGGCAAAAAAACAGATAAAGGCGATATAGACGTACTGGATATTTATAGTGGATCTATAAATGAAGCTGGTTCAAGCAGTGATCCTGCTACCTCTGTTGAAAGCATGGCTTTTGCTCAGGCTGACGCTCGGGCCGAGGCCATCAGGGCTGCCGAGGCGGCAGCGAAGGCTGAAATTGACGCTTGGACTGCGTCGTCGGCGTCGTCTGCAGCTGCTTCGGGTGCAGTGCCCTCAGTACAGCCTGATGTGGCACCTGTGCTGCCATCTGATGTGTCCGCGCTGCCTACTACAGCAACTCTTGGGGCGATGCCTGCTTCTACGATGCCTACTTCTGATATACCGCCAATTCCCAGCATAGCGGATACATCTGCTGGTATCCCGGGTGTAATCCCTACGATGTTGCCTGTTTCTGCCCCAGAAGCAATACCTGCTCCGGGCATGATGGCTGCTGCTCCCACCGATGCTGCGTTCACTGCTGTTCCCGCTGCTCCTACTGTTCCCGCTGCGGCTGACGCACCTGCTGATGCTGTGCCTGCTACTCCCATTGCTGCACCTGCTCCCACCGATGCACCTGCTGATGCTGTGCCTAATACTCCCATTGCTGCGCCTGTTTCCACTGCTGTTGCGGCTGATGCACCTGTTCCCACTGCTGC
>JAIRUT010000081.1 GCA_031254255.1 Coriobacteriales bacterium | reverse complement strand
TCCGAATAGCCGTATAGCGAAAATCGGTGAATCCGACCCGCTCCATCAGGCGTCGAAAATCCTCGACATACATAGCCCCACCCAAGCATTCTCCGCGGGCTATGGCGTTGGATGAAACCTCGTAGGGTATGCGTCGGTCGGCAAAGACATCGGAGAAATAGAGCTCGCCACCCGGTTTGAGGACGCGATATATCTCCTCAAAGACCTGCCTCTTGGCCGGGGAAAGATTGATCACACAATTGGAGATGACCACATCAACACTATCGTCGGCAATACCGCAAGTGGCCAGATCTTCGATATAGCCTTGGATAAGCTGCACGTTGCTGCAACAGTATCCGAACTGTTCGCGCTGGTAGTCCTCGTATTTCCGAGCTACCTCGAGCTGTTCATCAGTCATGTCGACACCAATCACCTTACCCCCGGAGCCAACAAGGCCGGAGGCCAGGTAGACATCGCGTCCGGTTCCGCAGCCCAGATCAAGGACCGTCATATCTGAAAGCAGCGGCGGTAAAGGCGAGCCACAGCCGTAGAAACGCTCGATTATCTCGTCAGCAATCTTTGGGAGAAGGGCACGCGCCTCATAAGGCAGGCTGTCCTCAGCGCAGCAGCAAGCAGATGTCTGCAGGTCTTTGTTGCTGGTCAAAGTCTTGCCGTAATACTCCTTGACCATATCCAGTTCATTGGCCATATCCAAACTCCTAAACCTCTAAGTTTATGTATATCAAACCATAGTACAATTATTGTTATGCAAATGAGGGTGAGAGGAGCCCTGTATGAAAACACTTTTCGTGGACCATGGCATCTGCCTTTCCTGCCACTCGTGCGAGATAGCCTGTGCGGTGGCGCATTCCCAGAGTAAAACACTATTTGGAGCAATAGCCCAGGAGTACCCGCCACGGGCGCGAGTCCATGTGGAGCCCGTGGGCGCGGGCGGCTTTCCCCTCCAGTGTCGGCATTGCGATGATCCGCAGTGCGTGAAGGCCTGCGTTACCAAGGCGCTCTACATCGATGCAGTCAGCGGCACTGTCCAGCACAACGAGTCGCGTTGCATCGGCTGTACGATGTGCATTTTGGCCTGTCCCTTCGGCGCCATTGAGGAGCAGCCGCGGGCGGAGAACCAATGCGCCATCAGCAAGTGTGACCTCTGTCTGGAGCAAGCCGCCGAGCCGGCCTGCGCTGGGGCCTGCCCAACTGGTGCCATCAGCTTCAAATCCAGTGAGGCCTACAGCCAAGACAAGCGTCGCGCATATCTGGTCGAACTGACCGCTACTGCCGAAAACAAATAAACGAGTGGATTTAAACAAGTGATTAATGGGCGCCGCAGGAGAAGGCCCCAAGAGTAAAAATATCAAAGCTCTCGAAACCTGGGCTTGAAGGAGGCTGGAAATGTCAGAACAAAACATTGGACAGAGTTATTACGCAGAGGGAATCAGCGCCAACGATGAGCGCAGCATCGATCCGGCTGTAATCGAAATACTGCATAAAGCGGAGAAGGACAACGTCCAGACCGCTCACGATCGCTATGCCGAACAATTGCCGCAATGCGGTTTCGGCGATCTTGGCGTCTGTTGCCGAAACTGCCTGCAGGGGCCTTGTCGCATCAACCCGTTCGGATCACCGAGAGAAGGTGTCTGTGGCGCGAATGCCGACCTGATCGTCGCCCGCAACCTCCTGCGCACCATTGTCGGAGGTTCGGCATCGCAGTCCGATCACAGCTATATCGCCCTGCAGTGTTTGGATGAGACCGTCAATGGTGAGTCAAACTACGACATCCGTGGCAATGCCAAGGTTATCAGCGTGGCCACCAAGCTGGGAATTGCCACCGAGGGACGCTCGGACAACGAGATTGCCGCCGACATCGTCGCGGCAGCCTATGCCGATTTTGGCAACCATAGCAGCAAGCCGATGCGCTGGCTGACCGCAACCGCACCCCAAGAGCGCGTGGACAAGTGGGCTGAGCTGGGCATCCTGCCAACCAACCCGGACCGTGAGATCCGCACAGCCATGCATCAGACCTCCATGGGCGTTGACGGCAGTCCGATCAACCTCCTGCTCTCCTCACTGAAAATGGGACTTGTCGACGGCTATGCCGGCCTGCAGATGGGCACGGATATCCAAGATATCCTCTTCGGCATTCCCGCGCCCGTGAAGTCCGCGGCTAACCTCGGTGTGCTATCGTCCGATAAAGTGAACATCATCGTCCACGGGCACATGCCCGAGGTCTCCGAGAAAATAGTGGAGTGGGCCAAGAAGCTGGAGGAAGAGGCCAAGGCAGTTGGCGCCACCGGTATCCAACTGGCCGGTGTCTGCTGCTCTGGAAACGAAGTCTTGATGCGCCAAGGTGTGCCGATGGCCGGCAATTACCTGAGCCAGGAGATGGCGATCATCACCGGCGCAGTGGAGCTGATGGTCGTGGACATCCAGTGCTTCATGCCCTCGATAACCAAGGTGGCCTCCTGCTACCACACCAAGGTGGTCACGACCGTGCCGATCGGGCAACTACCCGAGGCCGAGTACATCCCCTTCACTCCGGACACCGCTGATGCCAAGGCGGCAGAGATCGTGCGCATGGCCATCGCCAACTTCGCCCACCGCGACCCGCGGAAAGTCCAGATTCCGGACTACCGTTGCGAGGCTTGGGGCGGGTTCAGCGTGGAGGCCATCGTCGGCGCCCTTTCCGCCTTGGACGCAGAAAAACCGCTGAAGCCGCTGGTCGACAATATCATCGCTGGCAATGTCTTCGGCGCCGTGGGTGTGGTCGGCTGCAATAACGTCAAAGTCCGCCAGGACTTCCAGACCGTCGAGATGATCAAGCACCTGTTGGCCAACAATGTTTTGGTCGTGGCGACCGGTTGCACGGCCCAGGCGCTTTCTAAATATGGCTTCATGAACCCCGATGGTGCTGCCGCCTATGCTGGGGACGGCCTGAAAGCCGTTCTTACGGCGGTCGGCGAGGCTGCTGGCCTCGGCGCTCCCCTGCCGCCTGTGCTGCATATGGGCAGCTGTGTGGATAATTCCCGGATCGGCGACCTGCTCGGAGCACTGGCTGGCTATCTCGGCGTGTCGATTGCCGACCTACCGGTAGCCGCCTCCGCGCCGGAGCTCCAGCATGAGAAGGCCGTCTCCATCGGCACTTGGGCAGTCGCCCTCGGCGTCCTTACCCATTGCGGCGTCGTGCCGCCGATCCTCGGCAGCCCGCTGGTCACCAAAGTCCTGACCGATGATGTTGAGGGGCTGGTCGGCGGCAAGTTCTTCGTTGAGCTTGATCCGATCAAGGCGGCCGATACGATGCTTGAGCATATCGCCGCCAAGCGCAAGGCCCTGGGCATCTGACGATGAGAGTAAGTGATGCGGAGATGGTTGGGGCTGCGGCTGGGGTTGAGGCTGGGACTTGGGCTAATGCTGGAGCAGGAGCCGCAGTTGAGGCGCATGCTGCTGAAATATCGGCGGGAAGCTCAGGTGTGGTCTCAGGTGCACCCTCAGAGGTAAACTATGAGACCGAAAGGCTCAGAGCCGTCATTTGGGCCTATCCGCCGGATCGCAGATACGCCCTTGCAGCGATGCAGGATATCCAACACAACTTCGACTACCTGCCCCAAGCAGGTTTGAAGCTGCTGGCCGAATACATGGGCTGTCCCGTGGTTCAGCTTTATTCGATGGCGACTTTCTATAAGGCCTTGTCACTGGTGCCAAAGGGTCGGCACATCATCAAAGTCTGCGACGGTACGGCCTGCCACATCAAATCCTCCCAGAACCTGATTGATGGGATTCAGCGCGACCTTGGTATTCGGCCCGGTGACACCACCGCTGACGGACAGTTTTCCGTGGAAACGGTGAACTGCCTCGGCACCTGTGCCTTGGCGCCGGTGCTTCTTGTCGACGGAACACATTTTGGCAAGGTGACCATGGGAAAGCTGCCGGAGATCATCGACTCCTATCGGATGGAGAGTGGGGACGTGGAAGGCGGCTTGACGGAGGGCGGAAGCGTGGTGGGCGGATCAGGGGAAGGCGGCTTGGTGAACGGCGAAGTGGAAGACAGCTTGGCAGAGGGAGGGCGCGATGAATGAAACAGGCGCAACTCCTGCTGCCGTACCGGTTGCCGTAAAGCAACACCTGCTCGTCTGCTGCGATACCGGCTGCCTTGCCAACAATTCCAAGGCTGTGGCTGATGCTCTGGAGTCAGCGTTGGCTGCTGCAGGTCTGGACATCCCAGTTCAGCGCGGCAGCGTTGAGATCAAGCGTACGGGTTGCATTGGCCTTTGCTCGCACGGCCCGATAGTCAAAATTCACCCGGACGATATCTGTTATTACAAAGTTAAGCCTGAACACGCGGAAAAAATTGTGGCCTCCATCGGCGAT
>JAIRUT010000031.1 GCA_031254255.1 Coriobacteriales bacterium | reverse complement strand
CCCCGCGAGTCGCATTGGGCAAGGGCTCCAAGTCACCAATGGTAAGTATCCGCACACCTTCTTCATAAAGTGGCTTCAATTCGGCGCTCAGGGTCTGGGCAAAAAGATTCATCAGCGTCCTGACCTCGGCGGCCGGGCGTGTCCAGTTTTCTGCGGAAAAGGAAAATATGGTCAGGTAGCGGACACCAATGTCGTTGGCCGAGCGGATCAGCTCGCGCACAGCCTTGATACCCGCCTTGTGCCCCAAAGCACGAACCAGGCCGCGGGAACGCGCCCAGCGACCATTGCCGTCCATTATCACGGCGATGTGCTCGGGAATTGCCTCCGCCTGGAGCTCATCCAAAGACAAATCGGCAGGTGGCTGGGGAAAAACTGTCCTCAGCATTTCTCTATCAACTGACGGAGCCAAGGTGACTAAACCTCCATGACCTCAGCTTCTTTGTCCTTCAAAACATTATCGACTTGCGAGACATGCTCATCGGTCATCTTCTGGACCTTGTCTTCTGCGGCCTTGACATCGTCTTTGGAAACATCCTCTTCCTTAATCAGGCGCTGCAAACGGGCATTGGCATCCCGACGTTCGTTGCGAATCGCCACCCGTGTATCCTCAGCAATCTGACGACACTGCTTGACTAGTTCCTTGCGCCGCTCCTCAGTGGGTGGCGGGAAAGGCAAGCGGATCACATTACCGTCGCTAGAAGGCGTGATGCCAAGATCAGAAGCTTGGATGGCCTTGGAAACCTCACTTAAGGCTTGCTTGTCATAAGGCTCCACCACCAGCAGGTGGGCATCGGGAGACTTGATCGAAGCCAACTGGATTATAGGGGTCAGCACGCCATAATAATCAACCATGATTCGCTCCAACATCACAGATGATGCCCGGCCAGTGCGAATGGTATTCAGTTCATTGCCAAGGTTGACCACGGTCTTACTCATCTTTTCAGCAGTTCGCTTCAAAATATCATCGATCATCGTAACTCCTCCTTCAATCCTTCTAGCTCGCCATCTGTGAAATTGGACTTACGACAAAGCGAGTCCAAGCCATAGCCCAGCATAGCCCAAGCAATCAGTAAACTGTAGTACCGACCGGAACACCACGCAGAGCCTGTTCCATATTACCGGGAATCAGCAGGCTGAACACTATCAAGGGCAACTTGTTGTCCATGCAAAGTGAAATTGCTGTGGAATCCATTATCTCCAAACCCTTGGTCAGGACCTCCAGATAGCTGATCCGGTCAAAGTGCTTGGCCTCCGGATTTTTGTTTGGATCCGAGTCATAAACCCCATCAACTTTGGTAGCCTTCATGAATACGTCGGCTTCGATCTCGCAGGCCCGCAAGGCAGCGGTGGTGTCCGTGGTGAAATAGGGATTGCCGGTGCCAGCCGCAAAGATCACCACGCGCCCCTTCTCCAGATGGCGGATGGCACGCCGACGAATATAGCTCTCGGCCACCGAACGCATCTCGATGGCACTCATCACGCGTGTGAGAACACCCACCCGCTCCAAAGCCTCCTGCAAAGCCAAGGCATTCATCACCGTCGCTAACATGCCGATATAGTCAGCTTGAGAGCGATCCATGCCTTCGGTGGAGGCGGCCAAACCGCGGAAAATGTTTCCACCGCCGACGGTAATTGCCAGCTCCACGCCGATATCTATGATACCTTTGATCTCCTCTGCCAGGCCCTTGATCACCTTGGGATCAATGCCATAGCCCTGATCGCCAGCCAAGTGCTCACCAGAAAGCTTCAGTAAAACCCTCTTGTACTTGAAAATGGATTCGCAATCGCTCACGCATCCCTACCTCTCGACTTCGTAACTTATAGACTTGTGCGCCTCAGAGAACCTCTACGAAACCTGTGGATATTTTGGTTTCGCGCATGTAAGCTCCAGTCGGCAAAACCCCCGCAGCAAAAAAGTGCAGGACAATTATCTTCGATTATAACAATCAAGCGTGCAAAAAAGCTCTGCACGCTTGTAAGTCTTACTTAATTGTAGGGAAGCGCCAGTTTACTAGCTCCCGCAAAGAAGTACCTTGTCGGTTTAGCCCTGTCCCAACTCGAAACGCTCGAAGCCCAAAACCTCAATACTGTCGCCCAGACCCTTGGCGACCTTGGCGATCACCTCACGGACGCTCTGGTCTGGATCCTTGATGAAGGCCTGCTCAACCAAGGCGTTCTCACGATAGAACTTTTCAAGGCGGCCTTCGGCCATCTTGACCTGGATCCCTTCGGGCTTGCCGGACTCGGCAGCTTGGGCTTTATAGATAGCCAGCTCATGATCGATGATCTCGCTGGAGAAGCTATCACGAGAAACAGCGCCCGGGTTGGAGGCTGCGACCTGCATGGCGATATCCTTGGCCATGACCTTGAAGTCAGCGTTGCTGGCGGTCTCCGATTTGCCGATGCTGAAGAGCACCAAAACACCGAGGCGGCCGCCGCCGTGGATATAACTGGAGATAGCACCCTGCTCGACGCTCTTGCAGACAAAGCGGGAGATCTGGATATTCTCGCCAATTGTATGAATAGCCTCGGCCATCAGCTCGCTGACAGTCTGGCCGTCGACAGTAGCCGTATTCAGTGCCTCCAGATCCGCTGGGGTCTCAGCCAGTACAGCTGTGGCAATTTTTTCCACATAGCCAGCAAAGACATCGTTGCGAGA
>JAIRUT010000020.1 GCA_031254255.1 Coriobacteriales bacterium | reverse complement strand
CTTTTGTTGGATCTTGGCGGACAAACACTGTCTCAACGTTTTCAATTGAACACCGTTGTCCGTTCTGCGGCAATCAAGGATGGCAACCGTGGTGCTGGCTACCCAACACTGACCTTCATCAACTCTGGCAACGAATTGACGGACACTGTTATTGCAGCTCAGGAGATCAATAAGTATGGTGGCATCGCGATTCTACCTTCATTTGATCCTGCGCAGATGGTGTCTTTGATGACCCTGCGTCAAAACATCTACACTGACCCGCAAAAGCCGATCCAAGTTGAGCCGAAGGTCTATGCTGTTGGCGATCCGGATGAGAACTCACCGGTCTTTGTGACCACGAACTTCTCGCTGACCTACTTCATTGTTTCCGGCGAAATCGAGAACTCCGGCATCAGCGCTTGGCTGGTTCTTCCGGAGTGCGAAGGTATGTCTGTTCTGACTGCTTGGGCTGCCGGCAAATTCTCCGGCGGTCATATCGGCAAAGCAGTCAAGGAGTATGGCTTGGAAGAGCAGGTCAAGACGCGTGAGATCACCATTCCTGGTTATGTTGCGCAAATCAGCGGTGAGCTGGAAGAGGCACTTCCGGGCTGGAAGATCCTGATCGGCCCCCAAGAAGCCGGTGACATGGAAAGCTATGTCAAGGCGGTTTTGACGAAATAACAGCTTCGAGTTTTTTATTGGGGAGCTAGATAAGTATGCTTACAGGGACGGCCGGGTTAATTCCCGGCCATCCCTGTACTTAACAATTAGAGGAAGAACCGGTATTGCTTTCCAGGCTGTCTGAAACGGTAGTCTTTTTTAGGGATAATGGAGTGCTTTTACTTCAGCAATACGGATAGATTTGTGAGGAAGGCAGGCTAATGCCAGCAGTTACGTTTTTACCCAGCAACGCTGTGATTGAGGCGGAGTCTGGAGAGACGATTCTTGATGCAGCACGTAGGGCGGGTCTTTCAGTAGAAGTGCCCTGTGGCGGCAAAGGCATATGTAAAAAGTGCATTGTCCAAGTTATTTCGGGTGATATTGTCCGCGAAGATAATCCACTGATGGACAAGAGCATGTTGGATGATGGCTATGCAATGGCCTGTCGAACACTTATCCCCAACACTTCAGATGTTCGAGTGCGCCTGCTTTCTGATGTGGAGAATGAGCATGGGGTTTTCTCGGAGCAGTCCGAAGACATGGCCTCTATCGACTCGGCGATTCTACCCAGTAAAGATGATCTGGAGCCGATGGTTAAATTGCTTTCGATCACGCCAGTGGTGCCAATTGCCGGTGACGGATTGTCTGATTACGACCGTTTGCTTAATGCGTTTTCTGAAGCGCTGGTTGAGATTACAAATGCAGATCCTTTGCATCCAGAAATCAAAATTGATCTACCGATTCGTCTACTTAGGAGCCTACCCGAACTGATCCGCTCAAGTCCTTCTCTGAATGTGGCCTATTTTGTCGATGGTGCTAAGATTCGCGTGATAGATATTCAGCCCATTTTATTTGACGCTGAGAATACAGCCATCCCAAGGTTGGGGATAGCCTTAGATATCGGTACCACAACTGTAGCGATGCGCCTGGTTGATCTGGCTACTGGCAATATTTTGGCTTTCAAGACTGACTATAATGGGCAGATTGCCTGTGGACTGGATGTCATCAGCCGTATCAACTATGCTTCCAAGCCTGAGCGACTGGAAGAGTTGCGCACCAAAATTTTGGCGACGATCAATGAACTGATTGAGTCACTTTGCCAAGAGGCCGATGCTTCACCTGCCTTTATCTACGATATGACTATTGCGGCCAACACAACGATGGTGCATTTGTTCATGGGGATTCCACCAGAATACATTCGTCTGGATCCCTATGTTCCAACTGTTTACGATGTGCCGTTTTATACAGCTGCGGACTTGGGTATCAACATCTGCCCTGATGCCGTGGTATTGATCGCACCATCGGTGGGCAGTTATGTCGGTGGCGACATTACGGCCGGTCTGCTCTGTACCTCCCTTGCGCACGACTCCGAAGATATCTATCTTTTCTTGGATATCGGAACCAATGGCGAATTGATACTGGGTAACAATGAGTTTTTGATGGGCTGCGCCTGCTCGGCTGGCCCGGCTTTTGAAGGCGGAGGAATCACCCAAGGTATGCGTGCTTCGACAGGCGCCATCGAACATGTCGATGTGGATAAAAACACTGGCGAAGCCACTTACAATGTGATAGGCGGCAAGAAACCCAAAGGTATCTGTGGGTCAGGGATGATTTCGTTGGTATCAAACTTGATTCGTACTGGCTGGATAGATTTTGCTGGTCAATTGGAGCGTGATAGGCCGTCTGCGTCAATTGAAATCAACGGTCGAAGCGCCTCTTACATCATTGAGCCCAAAGAAGACATCCGGGTTGTAGTCAGCGAAAGCGATATCCAGAATATAATCCGTGCCAAGGCCGCTATATTTTCTGCCTGTTATCTGCTCTTGAAGAATATAGGAATGGGGTTTGCTGACCTCAAGGGCATGGTGATTGCCGGTGGTTTTGGGCGCTATCTGGACTTTGATGATGCTGCTACAATCGGCCTGTTGCCAAAATTGAAAGCCGATCAGGTACACTTTTTGGGTAATACTTCAGTCAGCGGCGCACATTTTGCCCTAGTTTCCGCGCGGCATCGTAGGCTGCTCAATGAAACCGCAAAGCGGATCACCTATATTGATCTGTCGACTGACTTGGGTTACATGGACGAATACAGTGCTGCGTTGTTTTTACCACATACTGATGCATCTCTCTTTAATTAAGATAGAAGTATCTTAACGTTAGAGAGAATGTAAGGGATG
>JAIRUT010000161.1 GCA_031254255.1 Coriobacteriales bacterium | reverse complement strand
GGCATGGACGAGCGCCTGACCATTTCCAACATGGCTATCGAGGCTGGCGGCAAGGCTGGTATCATTCCGGTCGACGATGTCACACGTGCCTACATGCAAGGGCGGACGGAACGCCCTTGGGTAGAGTATTATTCCGATCCAGATGCCGAATACGCAGCGGTCTATGAGCTGGATGCAGCCGATATCGAGCCTACCGTGGCCTTCCCGCATTTGCCCAGCAACACGAAGCCGGCCCGTGAGGCCCGCGACGTGCGGATCGATCAGGTGATTATCGGATCCTGCACCAATGGCCGTTTGGAGGACATGCGGGTAGCTGCCAGCATCCTCAAGGGTCGCAGTGTGCATCCAGATGTCCGCTGCATAATCATCCCGGCCACCCAAGAGGTATATCGTCAATGCATAAAAGAAGGCCTGACAGAGATTTTCATCGATTCCAATTGTGCCGTCTCCACTCCGACCTGTGGCCCCTGTCTAGGCGGATACATGGGCATTCTCGCCAAGGGTGAGCGGGCCGTGGCAACCACCAATCGCAACTTCGTCGGCCGCATGGGCGATCCCGAATCTGAGGTCTATCTAGCTGGCTGCGCTGTTGCCGCCGCCAGTGCGGTGCTTGGTCACATTGGCCTGCCAGAGGATCTGGATTGATGCCGTTTATTGTTACGTTGACGGCTGTTGAAAACTGCCGCGGCTCGGGGCTGGCTTTGAATGGCCGCGACAGTTTCCGGCAGCAGCGACTGGTTCCGTTTGATCTCGACTGAATAATCGTGGAGGAATTATGAAATTTGAAGGAACAGCACATAAATACGGACGTGATGTCGACACCGATGTCATCATCCCAGCCCGTTATCTGAACACATCGGATCCGAAGGAGCTGGCCAGCCATTGCCTCGAGGATCTGGACGCTGGTTTTGTCATTAAGGTTCAGTCCGGCGATATCCTGGTGGCTGACGAGAACTTTGGCTGTGGATCATCACGCGAGCATGCTCCGATAGCCATCAAGGCCGCCGGCATCAGCGTGGTGATCGCCAAGAGCTTTGCCCGCATCTTCTACCGCAACGCCATCAACATCGGTCTGCCGATCATGGAGGCGCCCGAGGCGGTAAATGGCATATCCGATGGTGATCGTGTGGCGGTGGACGCTGACAGCGGCCAGATCCTGAACCAGACAACAGGAGTCACCTATCAGGCCGAGCCATTTCCGGATTTCATCAAAGATATTATCGAGCAGGGGGGACTGGTGAACAGAACGAAACGGCAGCTTGGGATTTGAGCAGCGTTTTTCAGCACGGCTTTACAGTTGAAGTAGCTTAAAAATATTAGTAGGTCAATTCTGGATTGAGGTAAAAGATGAGCAAGCTCTATCACATTGCACTGCTTCCAGGCGACGGCATCGGGCCGGAAATCGCCGATCAGGCCAAGCTGGTCCTCGATGCGCTGGCGCCCCTGTTTGACCTGGAATTCAAGTATTCCGAAGGACTTCTGGGTGGTGTGGCAATCGACGAGACCGGTGACCCCTTCCCGCAGGAAACCCAGCATCTGGTTGCTAACTGTGACGCTGTTTTGCTGGCGGCTATCGGTGGCCCGAAGTGGGATACTGTCGATCCTGACAAGCCGCGTCCGGAACAGGGGCTATTGGGGCTGCGCAAGAGCTTGGGAGCCTATGCCAATCTGCGCCCCGTGCGTATCTTCGATGCCCTGAGCGGAGCTTCTCCCTTGCGACCGGAGCGTCTTGAGGGCGTGGATATGCTGATAGTCCGGGAATTGACCGGAGGGCTCTACTTCGGGAAGCGTGAGCGCTTCTATGACCTGGAGGGTGCCGGTTCGAATGGCAAGACTGGCCAGCGGGCCTATGACACCATGGACTATTACGAGTACGAGGTGGAACGCATCGCCCGTGTGGCCTTCGATGCCGCCCGCACCCGTTCGCAGAAGGTTCATTCGATCGACAAGGCCAACGTTATCGAAAGCTCCCGCATGTGGCGGGAGATCGTCCATCGCGTGGCCGCGGACTACCCCGATATCGAGCTGATCGACATGCTGGTGGACAACACCGCGATGCAGCTGATCAGCCGTCCGTCCCAGTTTGACGTGCTGGTCATGGAGAACATGTTCGGCGATATCCTCAGCGACGAGGCATCCATGCTCACTGGCTCTCTGGGCATGCTGGCTTCGGCCTCCCTCGGCGATGGGATCGGACTGTACGAGCCCTCACACGGCTCGGCTCCGCGCATCGCCGGTCAGGGTGTTGCCAATCCGCTGGCCATGATCCTGAGTGCGGAGATGATGCTGCGCTACAGCTTCGAGGAGTTTGCAGCCGCCGATGCCTTGGCTCAAGCGATAGATGCAGTCCTTCAAGCAGGTTGGCGGACACGTGATATCGCTGGTGAGAAAACCCCAGCTGAACAGGTGGTCGGAACATCTGCCATGGGCAATCTGATAGCTGAGCATTTGACAAAATAGATGCCTGAAGTGGGTAGCCGCGCATGGTGAGTGCAGCGGCTACCCACACTAACAACTCATAAAAGGTACTTGTTGCGAAGCAGCTTCCTCATATCATCGTCAACATCCAGGGCGTTTCGCAGATAGCCGTCGGTTGATCCATACTCCTTCTCAATCCCCTTGATACCTGCCCGTAAAAACACCTGATCGGCAGAATTGAAGACGACAAATGCCTTCTCGATCCTGGGGGTCAAATATTTAGCAGGAACCAATTTGGAGAGATCGTCGGCCCTTCCCGCAAGGAATTGATTAGTGGCCAGATAGTCACTGAGGATCGCCTGCTGCGGAACTCCCAGCACGTGCAGCAAAAGCACACTTGCCAAGCCAGCGCGGTCCTTGCCAGCCGAGCAATGCCAAAGCACGGATCCCTGCTCATTGTTGGCCAGAGTCTCAAAGAAACGCTTGTATCCCTTGATCCCCATCTCGCCCAAAAGCATCTTGGGATAAAACTTGGCCATCAGCTTCTTCGGATCCCCCATCTGGGCCTTAAACATCCTGGCCATTCCGATGAGTCCCTTTTCCCGAGTCAGGCCCAAGGCGGATGTACCCAGAATTGGCGCTTCAATAAAGCTCAGACCCGACATCTGCTCTTCGGGATCAGGCCTGTTTTCCCGTTCCTCCGGAGTACGCAGGTCGATGACAGTCCGCACCTCGTATTCATCGATCAGCACATCGATGTCAGGCTCAGACGCATCTCTGAGTGCCCCCGACCGAATAAGCCGACGAGGAGCAACCCTCTGACCATCGCAGTTGCTCAAATACCCCAAATCACGGGTATTATGCAAGCTTTCCAAAGGAATTTGTCCTGCGTCCAACAATTTCAACCCATCAATCAAACCAACATCAACCCCGCTATCACCATCTATGTATGTAAAATTGCGTATTCATGTCTGAATTATCCCATAAAAGTACCTGACCTTGCATTTCCCCTTATTTCACATTATGATAGCCAAGCCTGCTGGTTCCTTACTTCATAAAACCAGCTGAAATTAGATCTTAAGTGTTCAATTCCGCCAGTTATGCTGGGAAAAAACCGATTATTGAATTATATTCAGCGGAAATGATATAATAAATACCAGAAACCGCTGATTATAATCTATTTCTGAAAGGCAAGGGTCCTATGGCTTTAATTGGCAGGAAGGCCGAGAGGGAATGGTTGCAGCAATACTTTGATTCGAGTGAGTCCGAATTCATAGTTATCTATGGGCGCCGCAGAGTGGGCAAGACATATCTCGTCAAAGAGTTTTTCGGTGGCGACTTCTTCTTCTATTTTACCGGTGTGGCCAAGGGATCCCTGTCACTTCACATGGAGAGGTTCGCTGTAGCCTTGGCGGAGTGGTGCCCTGTATCCAAAAAAGCTGCGAGGCAGCTTCCCCCGAAGACTTGGATGGATGCATTCGATCTGCTCAAGGAGGCGATCAAAACCGCTGACCAAAGCAGTCGAAAAGTGATTTTTTTGGATGAGTTACCATGGATGGACACAGCAAAATCTGGCCTTATGCAGGCTCTTGATTATTTCTGGAACAGCTTTGCTTCTGCCCGCAAAGACGTTTTGCTTATTGCCTGCGGGTCAGCCTCTTCCTGGGTAGTGCGAAAGCTCTTCAACGACACCGGTGGACTGCATAACCGCGTGACCGGCAAGCTCCAATTGCGACCCTTTGACCTAAAAGAGTGCGAGGATTACT
>JAIRUT010000152.1 GCA_031254255.1 Coriobacteriales bacterium | reverse complement strand
AAGGATTGGGGACGTGTCAATTTCCACGCATGTTTCCGCTGGTCAGGAAATGAAACGAACCACCGACCGCATGAGTTGTGTTCATTTGGTCGGTGGTTCGAATTTGGTCGAAATGGTGGAGATGAAGGGGTTCGAACCCTCGGCCTATAGCTTGCAAAGCTATTGCTCTCCCAGCTGAGCTACATCCCCGTTTTTGGCGCTTCGTTTTGCCTGCGCTTCGGTTTTCTGTGAACCGACGGTATAGTATAACGCATTCAGTGGGAACTTCTGAGGCTGGATTTCAATACTGACAGAATCTTTTCCTCCATGCCCCGTCTGCTGATGCAGACGACCGTATCTCCGCAGTGCAATTTGCTTTGTGGATTGACGATCTCGGACTGTCCTCCATGGCTGATTGCCACAATGGTGGAGTCTTCGGGCATCTTGATGCTGGAAATCAGTATTCCCCATCCCTCAGCCAAACCCGAGGGATGCCCATCATTCTCGGCACCTGGGGCAGTGATCTCGGTAATCCTCAAATCGCCTCCGAGCAGCGTCATCACTGAATGCTTGGATCCCTCAGTTGCCTCACGCTCGATCATTCTGGATATCACCGATGTGGAGGAGACCGCCTCGATCCCCAGCGTTTGGAAGATGCGCAGGTTTTTCGGGTAGTTAACCCGAGCTATGCAGCGTGGAACTTGAAAGATCTTTCTGGCCAACTCACAGGCCACCAGATTTGTGTCATCAGCCCCGGTGGTGGCTACAAAGATGTCTGCCTGAGCGATTCCAGCATCACTCAGATAGTTGGAATCACAACCATCGCCATGCACGACCAAGGCACGGTCATCGAGGATCAGGGCCAAGTGTTCGACCTTCTCGCTGTTTTGCTCAATTATGGCCACCTGATGCCGACTCCTGAGGAGATCCGTTGCCAGATACTCACCAACTTTTCCGCCGCCTGTAATCACAATATGCACTGTTTGATAACCCCCAGCATCGTCAGTTCATGTAGTCTCTGAGCTTACCCAAGACATCCTTGCGTACAGCCGCCAAGATGATGTCCCCATCATAGAGCAAGCTCTCGGGCGTCGGGATTGAGGAATCTGACCCGTCTTTGCGCTCAAAAGCGGCAATTCGAACCGAATGGCGCCGCTCTATATCTGCAACGCGAACCGAAGGCAGTCCATGCGACTTGAGATCCAATGAAAAACGGAGTACCTCATAGTCACCCAGGGTATCGATATGGTTGCTGTTTCCGGCAATGACCTTAGAATACATTTCCTCAGAGATGAGGTTGGTTCCGCAGACGTAGTCAAAGCCCAGCTGCAGGTAGGCATTTTCGCGAGTCGGATTGACAAGGCGCGTCAGGATATGAGGAACGTCGAAGAGCCGCTTGCTGACCTCGGTGATCATCAGGTTGGTGTTGTCGATATTCGTGACCGCCAACAAGGCATCGCATTCCTCTACGCCGGCCTCCAGCAACACACCCTCATCGTATCCGAGGCCGACCACAATCTTGCCCTCGAAATCACGTTCAAGGTTTGCGAATGCACTGCGCTTGATATCAATCACGGCAACATCGAAACCAGCCCTATGGAAAAGAGTAGCCAAACGCGAACCCACGCGACCACAACCAACAATTATCGTATGCATGGTTCCTTGCCACACTTCCTCTCAGGAAAGCGCCAGTTTATTAATTTTGGGCGTTTGGGCGCCGGACAACAAGATTGGCCTACCGAGCTAGTCGGCACCTCTTCAGCTGTTTTTAACGATCTCAAGGATCAGCTCACTGACAGCGCTAAGCTTTTCCTCACGGATGCGTCCCAGATCGCTGTCCTTCGTGCTCCACCCAAGTGGAGTCGTCTTATTCATGCCAATCAGGGAGATAGCCCGTCCCTTCTGGCGCAGGATTTCGGTCGCGTCGGTATCAAAAGCCGTGAAGCTTCGGGGTGCTATCGATACGGCAAGTTCTTGGGCAGCCTCGGAAAGAAGGTTTTGGAGACGGCGATCAGTACGCAAGCCCACTGGATAGCCCTCTACGATTGAATAGCATAGGTCCCCTGCACCGACACCCAGGAGGTTGACAAACAGCGAGCCGCGAAGTGAACGTTCGTGGCGTTTGACAAAGTTTCTGACACCACCGGCTCGCAGCTCGCCGGCGCCAAGGGCAACCAACCAAACCTCCCGATCCAGCAAGGCGCTGCTCAAGTCATCCAAGGCATCAGAGTTTGCCTCAAAGTCCTCGCCACCATAGGCACCACCGCGCCAGGAATCATCATTGGAATCATCATGGTCAGGGTCATCGAAGTTGTCCCAAGAGCCAATACTGGAACCCTCGCGGCGGACATCGAAGTCCTCGTCAATATTCAGCCCGTCCTGCGGCGACCCAGAGATATCCCGCTTCGAACGCCGACTGAAGCGTCCAAAGAAAGAACGTACGGGTGAATCCTTGATATCCACAAGATCTGGATCGGAATAACTGCCCGTAGAAGTATAGTGGGCCTTTTGCATGTTCCCCAGATCATCGTCGGCATCATCGACAAACATGGATTCCTCG
>JAIRUT010000095.1 GCA_031254255.1 Coriobacteriales bacterium | reverse complement strand
TAGACATCCAGGTTCTGGCCGTTGAAGTCGTCATGCAGTCTCCCTCCTGGTGTTATGTCGTTTTCCACGTTTTCGTTCAGTGCCATCTGGCTTATTGCACTCCATGCAAATGTGCCGGCAAGTATTGCTGTTATGCAGATTGCTATTGCCACCACAACTGCCAGACTGCGTCTGGAGTGTAGCCACCTTCTCTTCACCGTCTGTTCGTTCATCGTTGTTGCCCCCTTGTCTTGGGTCTATAGACAGAGAACCGTCCCCCTGTCTATCCCTAGGTCTTGTCCCCTGAAGTCGTATACCCCAAGGGATCGGTTTGATCCGGCACTCAGGCCCCATGCCCGATGCCGCTTGCCTTGTTCCACTCTCCGGCAGTGAGTCAGCGCGCAAGCGTCAGCCTGCCTGAAGACATTATTTTGCTTTCTAGTGGTGGATCCCTTCGGCGGACGTAAATACCGCCATTTACATTGGCTGATTCAGCCATGGTTTGCCCCCTTGTTTAATTCGCCCCTTGTACGGAAGTATCGACCTGCGCCGCCTGGCACACTTGTAACGCCTTAACACCAAAGATGCCAAAGGCCTTGCTCCCATGCAACGAGAGCGAACAACTCGCAGGTCTTATCCGAATGTATGCATAATAATGCTGCCCAAACGGAAACTTGTCAAGCCCTCGCAGGGCACATTTTGGCTTTTGGTGGATTCCGCCCCTTCTCGCTGAAAACCAGTTTTACATTAATTCCCCGCAGCAGGAATCAGCTTGCCTTTCGCTGCTTCCTTGGTTTCTGCTTCCCTCTCTTCTCTTTCCAGGACCAGTTGCATGGCGGCGATCGCGCATTCCAGTTGCCCGTCGTCGGGTTGGCTGGTGGTCAAGCGTTGGAGTTGCAGGCCTGGCCAGAGAACAATCTGCACCAAGGGGTTCTTGGGCCTGGATCCGGCCCATTTGACAGTCACCTCGTAGGCTATGCCTGCTACCAGAGGCATCAAGATGATTCTCGAGATGATCACCAACACCAGACGGAGGATGGAGTTTTCCACGCCCATGGCGTTGATCAGGGGACCAACGGGTACCAATGTGAAGACGATGATGGCGATTAGCATCGTCATCAGCAAAAATGCTGTGCCGCAGCGAACGTGCAGTGTAGGGAAGCTGCGGGCGTTGGCCACAGTTAGGTCCAAACCGTGTTCGTAACAGTGGATGGTCTTGTGCTCTGCTCCATGGTAGCCAAACATCCGCTTTATATCCTTCATGCGGCCGATCAGCCAGATGTAGCCGAGGAAGACAGCGATGCGTAAAATGCCGTCAATGATGTTCCAGAGTAATGTCTTCTCGGCATAATCACCGACTATCAGGTTCGTCAGGATGGCCGGCAGGGCAATGAAGAGTGCGATCCCCAAGGCTAAACCAAACAACATGCTGACTGACATCAGCGGTTTGGGGATATTCAGAGTGTTTTTTTCCGCAGAATCTGCGGGAAGCTGCTCGGATGAGACAGGGTTTGCGGGAACCCCGGCTGGAACGTCAACGCTGGCATCAGCAAGGGGAAGTTGCTCGGATGAAGCAGAGTTAGCTGGGGGCTGCTCGGATGAAGCTGAAATCGTGGTAGCTTGCTCACCCGCATCCTCCTCATCCATCTCATCGGAGAAAGCGTGCTTGGTGGCAATCTCCAGTGCACGGTAGCCCAAGCCCAAGGACTCCACCAGAGCAGTGCAGCCACGGATTATGGGTTTATACATCCAGGAGTTCTTGTCCCGGCCGCTGATCAGATCGTGTTCCTCGGTGTGGATGTGGCCATTTGGTTCGCGCACGGCAATCGACCAGTTATAGCGGCCGCGCATCATTATCCCCTCGAGCATGGCCTGGCCACCGACATGGGTCTGACAGAGCACCCCGTCCGTCTCCCGTGCCAGCTTGGCCTCGCTGACAGGCTTGCGGGCAACAACCGTTGCTTGGCCATTAGTATCTGCTCCCAAGGCGTCACCTGCCAGACCTGCAACTTGGGCGGTCATCGCAGCTTGGACGACAGCCCCCGACGGCGCTACAACAGCGGCCTTTGAGGCAATGTCCGTATCCATGGCGGCGTTTGAATCTTGCAAAGCGCCAAAAACCTCGATGCCGCCGACATCAAACGAGCTTTTATGCATTGTAGTCTCATTCAAGAACGAACAACTCTCTCGTAGGGCTTGCCACAGGTCATCTTGCCTTCCGTGCAGGAACCTCGCCGACAGGGAGCGCCGGCATCCATAAAGATATAGGGAGCTGTGGGGGCTGCCACTTCCAGCATCTTGTGTGCCAGATCGCGGATCTCCCACTGCGCACGGTTACAACAGCGTACCGCAAAAAAGTGTAGAAGTTCACGAATATTCATCGTTACGACAATTTTTGTCACTGCAGCGTTAGGAAGCAGATAGCGGGCATCTTCAGCCTCCACCCCGGCTTCCAGCATTTTATTGTAAGCCTCCCAAGAAGCATCGACCGCCTGATCGAAGATCTCCATCAACGCCTTGTCAGAGGCAATGCCCGGCGGAACAATCACCTCCGGATCCTTATTGTAAGCAACATAGCGTTGTGACTGCTGGTTGTAAGAAGCCAGGCGATGACGCACCAACTGGTGGCTCAGGGCCCTGCTGATCCCGTCAATCGCAAATGTATAGGAAGCGTGTTCGAGGGCGGAGAAATGGCCACTTTTCATTATCGTCTTGAGCACTTGGGAGACCGCTTCGTCGCTCATGGTCTCCATCAGCTCGGCGGCTCCGACCGGAGCGTAGCAAAGCCGCGCAGCTGTAGCCACAGCCCGCTCGGGAAACGGTGTAGAGTAAAGCAGCTTGACTTCGAGATTTGGCATCTATTCCCCTTTCCTGAAATTTTGGGATTTCCCAATCACTATAATAGCCGAAAGGCCGACAAATGTCGGCCT
>JAIRUT010000033.1 GCA_031254255.1 Coriobacteriales bacterium | reverse complement strand
CGAGGACTGTCACGGGAATACGCATTGGGCCTGTAATTAATAAAATTGCAGCCATAGGTAGAATTGATCCACTAACAAAAGCTACAAGTGAAGCAAATGCTGCATGCCATGGGTTAGTTAATTCTTCATGGTTTATTTTTAATTCTACTTCAGCATGAGCGGCTAGTGCATCACGTTCACTGAGTTGTTTGGCAACTTCTCGAGCTAGCTCTGGTGACAAGCCTTTACTGCGATAGAAAAAAGTCAACTCATTGAGTTCGTCTTCTGGAAATGCTTTCAAGTTTCGCTGTTCTTCTGCAATCAGAGCTGCCTCAGTATCTTTTTGAGTGCTTACTGAAACATATTCTCCGGCAGCCATTGATAAAGCACCAGCTGCTAAGCCAGCCA
Source organism: Coriobacteriales bacterium (assembly GCA_031254255.1). Classification (GTDB taxonomy): domain Bacteria; phylum Actinomycetota; class Coriobacteriia; order Coriobacteriales; family UBA8131; genus WRFC01. Next base: position 3,321 of record JAIRUT010000033.1, on the reverse strand, counting down.
TTGCGGCAATAAACAACGGCATTCTTCCAGCTCCAGAAGCCGCGACACCAATAACCAAACCTGATATTGCAACAATACCGTCATTTGCTCCAAGCACTCCCGCGCGAAGCCAATTCAACTTACGACTGTTGCTCGATGCTTGCTCCAAGCTTTCAGAGTGAATAAAATCACTTGCCCTACAGGTCAACTTGGGGTCATTGCTGCTCATCTTGGTGCCTCTCTTCAAAATAAACTGAGGATTTTCGAGAATGCAGGTGGACATCAATTATTCTACTGTGTTTACGGAATCATGAATAGACCCCCGCAATAACAAAGTGGTTTGATGACGGGGGTCTGGATTGGGGTCTGTATTCTTGCGTAATACATATGATGATTCAATTGTGCTGTCGATACGACAATAATGACCTGGACTTTCGGGGACTGTCCCCGCTCAGAAAAATTACGTTGCAACCATAAACATTGGTGACAATCGACTAGCCTGAGCATTAAAGTAAATATGGCTAAGTTGTTGTTTTGCCTCGCTATCTGCTCGTATACCTGTGTGGCTCTCTAATCATCACTACGGCTTTCTTAAGCGTCTTTGTCACTGTCGACTAGCAGATTCCCAGTTGCTGGCTAACCTGTTTTAGCGTTAATCCACTGGCGTAGAATTGCTTGGCCTGCTCAATTTGGTTATTGTTCATACGATTTCTTGTTACAGTTACACTATTGCATTTCAAAACATTACTGATGGTTTGCCGCTCGGCTCTGGGAGCTCTTTAGCTCTCAGAGCCGAATCGTATTTTGGCTTTCTTGCTTATATGGCAATGTGATCGCCGGCGAAAATGGAGACGGGTACGCCCCAGCTGGGGACGTTGCCGCCGAGCAATTCGTAGCTGACTTTGAATCCCATCTTCAGCATGTATGGCATGTAGCCCATCTGTAATACGCTTGTATCGCCGCCCCACCATTCATTGGTATGCATATAGAATCCCTTGCCATGCCCCATATCCCCGAAGCATAGGACTTGAGGCTGAACGGGCTTTATCTCGTGATGGTAATCCGACAGAACCTCCTTGGCAATCATCTTTGCAACAACCTCGGCCTCGGAGTGTCCCAACGAACCCAGTTTGGGCACCGTCACAGAGGCGGCATCGCCACAGGAAAAGATCTCTGGATAATCTGGATTTTGCATATACCAGTCAGTAATAACGAAACCCTGGTCATCGGATATCGGCAGCCCCTTCATAAAATCGTGCGGCTCCCAGTTGGGCAGGATGATCTTCAGTTCGGCCTCCAAGCTTTTGCCATTGAGAAACTCAATGCCATCTTTGTGTAGCCGTTTGATGCCGACAGTGTTGTTCACGTACCCGAACCCCATGTTGCTCACAATGGGAAGCAGCTGGTCCAGTATCCTCTTTCCTGCATCGTCGGCGATCACCTCAGCAGGCGTGAAGACAGTGACGTTTTCCGGACCACCCTTCTTGTGCCTGGTCAACCAGTCACCAATGGAGAAGGTGATTTCGACTGGAGGCCCCTCGCAAGCAGCCAAGGCCTGTGGGATATCTGGAAGTTTCGGGCTTTGCCCTTGGATGAAGCGATCGGAACCGACGGCGATAGGTCCGCCCTTGTATTCCTTATGGAGGTACCTGCGCGTTTTATTGCCTTGGTATGTATCAGTGAAGGTGTGGCCAAACTCGGAAAAGCCTTCAATTTTGTCGTAAGTCAATTTGCATCCCAGGGAAATGACCAGGAAGTCATAGGAAATGTTTTCCTGAGCAGCACCCGCACGCTCACTGGGCGTGTAGATCACCCGCTTGTTGCCAATATCCAAAGCCTCCACATTGCCGAGGATGAATTCCGTTCCATCCGACTTCAAGTGATGCTGGAACGGGAACTCCATCGTATCTTCTGGGTTACGGTTCGCAAAGACCTCTATGGGAATGTTGGGGATGAAATTGACATAGTTTTTACGATCGATGACCGTGATATCCACTGCGCCCTTGGTCTCTTTGTGAATGAAACGTGCAGCCGTCAGCCCAGCAAAGTTACAACCTAATACTAATACTTTCTTTTTCATATTCAGACCCCCAGACTCCGTCGACAAATAATTATGCAATTTTACTACTTTTAATAAATGGCTGATTACCGGAGCAAGTACAACTGATTCTTGTATCTCGGATGACAATCAAGCCTTTCTAATAAAATACCTCAACTGCAATGCAATTTCAGAGGAATTCACGCTAAAAATCTTTCCAACTTTAATCAGTTCCCAACCAAAATGAACCACAATAGCGCTTCTGTTCTATACTGATTCAGGCTCGAAAATTCCTATAGAATCAGGTGGATTTAGCATGGACAAACAGACAAGGATTGGAATTGTCGGTTACGGCAATCTGGGACGTGGCGTTGAGGCAGCACTTATGCAGAATGCTGATATGGAGCTGGTTGGCGTTTTCACCAGACGCGACCCGGCAAGCGTGGAACTGATCGGGAAATCAGCAGGCAAACATTCTGCGCAGGCTTACCGTATGGACGAGCTCGAAGGCATGAAAGGCCAGATCGACGTGCTGATCATCTGTGGCGGCAGCGCAACAGATCTTCCACAAATGACCCCGCAGCTGGCCCAGGATTTTACGGTGGTGGACAGTTTTGACACCCATGCCAAGATACCCGAGCACTTTGCAGCTGTTGACGCAGCGGCTAGGGCAAACGGCAAGCTTGCGGTCATCTCGGTTGGCTGGGATCCCGGTCTGTTCTCCCTGAACAGGGCTTTGGCGCAGGCCATCCTGCCCGCAGGCAAAAGCTATACCTTCTGGGGCAAAGGCGTCAGCCAAGGCCATTCCGATGCCATCAGGCGTATTCCAGGAGTCCGGGACGCACGTCAGTACACGATTCCGGTTGAATCCGCCATGCAGTCTGTACGCGCGGGCGAAGCTCCCGAGCTGACCACCCGGGAAAAGCACACACGCCTTTGCTACGTGGTAACAGCCAATGACGCAAGTGATGCCGACCGGGCTCGGATCGAGCAGGAAATAGTGACCATGCCAAATTACTTCGATGAATACGACACCACCGTCCACTTCATTTCCGCCGAGGAAATGGCTGCCGAGCACTCCGGACTCCCCCATGGCGGAGTGGTTTTCCGTTCCGGTGAAACAGGGTTTGGGGATAAGAACATGCAGATCATCGAGTATCAGCTGCGCCTTGATTCAAACCCGGAATTCACATCCAGCGTTCTGGTAGCCTACGCCAGAGCAGCCTGCAAAATGGCCGAGGAAGGCCAAACCGGCTGCCGCACAGTTTTTGACATACCCCCATCCTACCTGATGGCAATAACCC
>JAIRUT010000010.1 GCA_031254255.1 Coriobacteriales bacterium | reverse complement strand
ATCCGAACTGGGGTGAGGTCTTACAGCACACCGCAATCCCCCATTTTCTCTGGGATCGGAACTTCTTTGCCCTGACCATTGCCATAATCGGCACCACCGTTGCGCCTTGGATGATCTTCTTTGGGCAGAACAACGTTGTAGAAAAGGGTACATCCCCGAAGGAAATCTCCTTCCAGCGTGCTGATGTCTTCTCCGGAGCTGTCGTGGCCTGCCTCGTGGTCTGGTTCATTATCATCACCACCGGAACTGTGCTCCACTCCCAGGGTGTCGAAGTCACAGATGCGGAAAGTGCTGCCAACGCCCTGGCCCCGATCGCTGGACCATACGCCAAGCTCCTCTTCGGGGCAGGCTTCGTAGGCGCCTCATTTTTGGCTGGCTGCGTGCTACCTCTGGTGACTTCTTATGCAATTTGCGAGGCCTTTGGCTGGGAGCGAGGCACAGACCGAAGCTGGTCAGAAGCACCGCTGTTCAAGGGCATTATCACGGCAATCATTCTGGTAGGTTGCATAATAGTGCTCGTCCCAAACATAAACCTAATGGGTGTCATGCTCTCCGCACAGGTCATCAACGGCGTGCTGCTGCCAGTGTTGCTAATCTTCCTGGTAATCATCATCAACAACCATCGCGTGATGGGCAAGCTGAAAAACGGCCGCTTCGCCAACATCCTGAGTTATCTGACAATCGGAATAATAATAACCCTGACGGCAATCCTGTTGATTATGCAGTTGTTGGGGATGGGATAAGGCTGTGAGGCACGGCCTGTCATTGTCATCCGGAGTGCGACAAAGGATCTTTTCATAACAACATGGGATATAGGGACAACCGAGAAACGAGGCCTTACTGACTTGCGCTCCTACTCTTGCGGCTTTTTTTGTTCAGACCAGTGATGGCACCCAAGATGGCAGTGACTATGCTGATGATTATTGATGCCCCCAGAGCTGACCAGAAGCTATTGATGAACATATTCAGGTTAAAGAAACTATTGCCAAGCCAATGCACCAGATAGATCAGCCCGGTGTTCAGGACCAACGCAAACAGCCCCAGCGTAAGAATGTTGATCGGTAGGGTCAAGACCTTCAGAATTGGTTTGACAAAGCTGTTGATCAAGGCCAAAATAGCCGAAAATACCAGCGTCGGAACAAGTTTGTCACTACCAAGAACTCCCGGCAGATCAAAACTGTATCCGCCTCCGGCAAAGCCGACACCCTCTACGAAAGCAAAAGCCGCCGCAACAGCGACAAAAGTAATGAACCAAACTCCAATGGCGCGTCCCATATCTGCCCTAGCTCCTCACTGGTCCAATAGACTTTCCGCGGCTGCTATCGATATGCATAGACAGAGCAACTCACTGGCTAACTTCAGTTCATCGACGCCAGGATAACTGGGGGCAATGCGAATATTCGTATCTGCTGGATCCTTCCCGTATGGCCAGGTAGCACCAGCGCCGGTCAATACAACACCTGCTTCTTTTGCCAGTGCCACACTACGTTTTGCTGTACCCGGTAGACCTTCCAAAGAGATAAAATAGCCGCCCTTGGGAGAGCTCCAAGTTGCTATACATTTGTCTCCAAGTTCTCGCTCCAGCGTATCACAGACAATTGTGAATTTCGGAGCCAGAATTGCCGCAAGTTTGGCCATGTGGGCTTGGATGCCTGCCAAGGCTAGGTTTTTACCGTCGTGGCCCGCTCCGGTACCGCTGACACCCGCTCCGGTACCGCTGAATTCTCCGCTAGTGCCACTGCCGCAACCAACTTCGACGCCACTCGCACCACCACTCGCACCGCCACTCGCACCGCCAACGCCCAACGCCTCAGCCCAGCGCACATGACGAAGCTGGTTGACCTTGTCTGGACAGATCGTCTGGTAACTGATCAGTTTCTCGACTTCGTCCAGATTGTCCTCGGAGCTGGCCAGAGCGGCTATACCGCCACCGGCCAGCGATACTTTGGAAGTCGAGGCAAACATATTCCAAATATCCGGATTTCCGCTTTTGTCACAGGCCTCTTTGATGCTGGCCAAGCTGTCGCCCTCGCTGGGATAGAGGTCATGCAGCGCATAGGCATTGTCCCAATAGATCCGAAAATCCGTTGCCGCTGGCTTAAGTGCCGCAAAACACTCAACCACCGCATCGGAATAGGTGATGCCCTGAGGATTCGAATACTTGGGGACACACCAGATGCCTTTGACACTGGCATCACTTTCGACCAGCCGCTTCACGGTATCCATGTCCGGACCGTCAGAATTCATGGCAATCGGAATATTCTCGATCCCAAAAGCCTCGGTGATAGCAAAATGGCGATCATAACCAGGCGCTGGACAGAGGAACTTCAGCCCATCCTGCCTGCACCATGGCTCGCTGCCACGCACTCCAAAGCTCATCGATCGGGCGATGCTGTCATACATCATGCTCAAGGAGGAGTTACCACCAACGATGACATTGGCTGGTGGCACTTCCATGATTGCGGCCATCAGCTCACGAGCCTCGGGAATGCCCCGGATCACTCCGTAGTTCCGAGTATCCTCGCCATTTGCATCGAGTAAAGGCTGACCCTCTACCAAGGCCGTCATGAGATCCGAGGCCAAGTCGAGCTGCTCAGTAGACGGCTTGCCCCGTGCCATATTCAACTTCAGCCCCCGAGATTTGAACTCCTCGAAAGCCGCACGCAAAGAATCCAACTCAGAATTCAACTGCCCGACAGTCATGTCCTTATAAGCCGTCATCGTAACCTCTCATTGTGCCTATTGCGTCTGTTGATCCAGCTCCAGTTGCTTTTTTGCCATTGTCAGTTGCTCTGCTACCCGTTCGGGGGCGGTGCCACCTTCGGTTTTACGGCGCGCCACCACCGTGGTGATGTCCAAAGCGGTGAACACGTCAGCCTCAAACAATGGCGAAACAGATCGCAGCTCCTCCAAGCTCAACTCTTGGAGCTTGCGACCGCTTTGCTCAGCCATCAGAACCAGTCGGCCGACAACCTCATGGGCCTCCCTGAAGGGTAGATTGTGGTC
>JAIRUT010000007.1 GCA_031254255.1 Coriobacteriales bacterium | reverse complement strand
TTTCGCTGGCAGGTATTGCTGGCATTGTGCTGGCGATCGGCGTAGCCGCCGATTCGTCTATTCTGGTCCTTGAGAGATTCAAGGAAGAGATCCGGATGGGACGTTCGATTCGGGCTGCTTCAATCACGGGTGTGCGCCACGCCATCCAAACATCGATCGATGCCGACTTGGTGACTCTCGTCTCGGCACTGGCTCTGTTCTTTATCGCTGTCGGTTCAGTCAAGGGCTTCGGTCTGACATTGGCCCTCGGCGTGGTTTGCGACATAGTTACCATGATCTTCTTTAAGTCACCTTTGATACGCTTACTCGCTCCCAAGGTCATTGGCCGTCACCTCGGATTCTGGGGTGTCAAGGAGGATGAGAATACCGCACTGGCTGCCGGTGAGATGAAACGAGGTGATCAGAATGCCTAGGATATTCAAAAAAGAGATTAACTTCCTCGGACACCGTCGAATTTACTTCATCATATCCATTGTCTTGGTTTTGGCATCATTGATCATTCTGCCGGTTCGTGGCCTGAATTTTGGTATTGAGTTTGTCGGCGGTAGCTCCATGAACTTCAATTCGACTGGTGACGTTTCCATAGAGCAAATGCGTCAAGCTTTTAGCGATGCTGGTATCAATGATGCAATCGTGCAGACTACTGTTGACGCCAGTACTGGTGACCCGGGATTCATCGTCCGTATTCCGACCACTGATGCTGCTGCGGCTTCAGCTACAGCCGATAAGGTCGCTTCTGACTTCAGCTGGCCACAAGATTCCTACGAGGTCAACACCATTGATTCCAGTTGGGGCACCACTGTGACCCAGAAATCAGTGATCGCCTTCCTTGTGGCTATTGCACTGATCATCGTCTATATTGCCATTCGTTTCGAGTACAAGATGGGTATCTCGGCTGTCATCTCCCTGCTCCAGAGCTTGATTATCATTATTGGTATCTACGCTGCAACGGGGCGAGAGGTGACGCCAAACGTGATTGCCGCCCTGCTGACTATCATGGGCTATTCACTCTATGATGCTGTAGTTGTTTTCCATCGGATCAATGACAACATCAAAAATACCGCTCGCCACAGCTTTATGACTGTTGCCAACCACTCGATCAATCAAGTCATTGTGCGCTCGATTAACACGACCATCGTCACTTTGGTTCCGGTCCTGGCGATGCTTTTCTTCGGCGGGTCAACGCTCAGGGACTTCGCTTTCGCGATGTCTATCGGTTTGGTTCTTGGGCCCCTATCGTCCATCGGAATAGCCACTCCAATCTATGCAATCTGGAAGCAGCGCGAGCCGAAGTACAAGAAGCTGGTCTCCAAGTACGGAGAGGGACTCGACGAGTTTACGGCAACGGAACAGTTGGGCGGGGACTGAGCGTTTGCGACCCAGCGTTTGCGTGAGAAGACTCTGTCAAGTTTTGAGCGATAGGTATATCGCAGCAAGCCTGCTTCGACTGATCAACTGAAAGCCCACTTTGTGCTTGAAGCTGAACTCCAGGCACCTCTGGTTAAGCATCGTAGGGGGCATTGAAGATGGAGCCCCGCGACTACTGAATCTCGCTGCCCAGGGGTGTCGATCGACTGCTGGTAAAGCGGGATTCAAGCGGGATCAATCAGGCAGGACTCGTCTGCGTGTTTCCGTCAGGGCTTGCGCCGCCGCTACTTTCACCGCTATTGACAGGCGCAGGGTCTTGTTCGCCCGTTACTGCGTCCGCCGTCTGTGAGTTTGCATAGCCCGCAATGTTCCAGCTGACCTGTGGGCCGTCGGAGCTCAATGGGTTAACCAGATAGACGATGCGGGTGAAATCAGTGCCTGTGAAATAGATGTCTGTCACGATGGAGCTTCCGGGAGTCAGGCTCTGGCCGCTGATCCCACTGCTGATGTTTTCACCCTTTTGGTTCTTGCCACCGATATAGCTGTCGATGCGGCTGCCATCGGATTTTTCCAGCTGCCAGGATGTTGAAAGCAGGATATGTGCCTCCTTGGCGTTGTTTCCCAGACGGAATTCAATCCTGGCGTTGACTATCGGGTCTCCATTGGCGCTGGTATCGACCTCCTTGAATTCGATGACCGTGATCAGCAGGTCATCATAGTAGATGGTCTGGCCAAGGGCAAGATCACTGGTTTTTGACGAATCGAGCTCACCGACGGCCACCGGCGTATGGCTTGCGCTATTGCCACTGGCAATCAATGGGTCAGGTGGTGAGCTGGGCTCGTATAGAATCAAAAAGACGGTCGTGCCAGCAGCCAGAAGCAGAATGGCTGGCAGCCAGAATTTCAGTTTCTTGTATAGTGGGAGGACACTCTTCCCGCAATAGGGGCACTTTCGGGTGTTGGAGACAATGCGTGAGCCGCAGCGTTTGCAGCGCTTAATCTGGCGCCGGAATCCAGGGGAGGCTGTCTGGTCGCCAATTGAATAATCATGCACCAGAGGTGTATCAAAACGATTGCCTGATCCGGAAATGCTATGACGACCTGAGCGCTGGCGCTTAGTCGCTGCCACCATACCTCCTTAATGCCTCCGAGTGAGTTGGGCTTTCACGGGAAAGCACCGCTGATTGCTCTACGATTTTATTTCCCACGATTCAACGTAGAAGTCTTTAGCAGGTACTTCATTAGGTTAATTGTAACGTAAAGCCAGTATTCAAGGTGACATCTGTGCCTGTAGCACCAACAAAGGAAGTACAAATTTGGTGTAACTAAGCAAGCAGGAAATGGGAATGGACAGGAATGGAGCGAGCAGGCTTCAAATGAATCTCAATCGGGAAGCAAAGATTGCTGGATAAAGCCCAGAGACCAAGGCGCGATGTGCGACAATGAGAGGAGAAGGGAAGCATTGAAGCTTCCAGGAATCGAAATGAATTACAGCAGATGAAGATGAATTACTCTGGATGAATGATAAAAGCGATCCTATCCTTACAAGCACTCTAATAGGCAATCTACAGGACTCCTTGGGGCTTGGTGAGTTGCTCTGCCGTGTCCTTGTAGCTCGCGGTTATCATGATCCGGAGGAGGTGCGCCAATTCCTTTCTTTGGGACTTGCGGATTTTGATATTCAGCCGGAAAGTATTCCCGGTTTGCAGGAAGTGGCATCAGCCTTGACGGCCGCTGTGCGCCGAAATGCCAGGATTTGTATATTCGGGGATTTCGATGCCGATGGACTGAGTGCCACGGCCCTCCTCTATCGGGCCCTGCGCCAGTTTGGTGCCACGGTCAGCTGCCTGATACCGCATCGCCTCGACGAGGGCTACGGACTGAGCGAGGCCTCTATGAAACGCCTGCTTGCCCTGCAGCCGGAGCTGGTGATCACGGTAGATACCGGCATCTCTTCAGCCGCCGAAGTGTCCCAGCTTCGAGCCCAAGGCATTGAGGAGCTGATCACTGACCACCATGAGCCATCGGAGGGCGTGTTGCCTGTTGGCGTGCCCGTCGCTGACCCTAAGCTGGAACCCGGCAATCCCTACGGGGATCTCTGTGGTGCTGGAGTGGCCCTGCTGCTCGTGGCCCTGCTGGAGCGGGAGTTTGAAGAGCCGCTGTTCTGGTATACCCTGACTGATCTGGCGGCCTTGGGCACGCTGGGTGACATGATGCCCCTGACAGGCTTCAATCGAGCCTTGGTTCGAGACGGGATCGAGCAGCTCCGGGCCCATCCTCGGCCGGGTATCCTGGCGCTTATGGAATCGGCACAGGTTGAATGCTCCGGCCTCAGTGATGAGGATCTGACTTATTCCATCATCCCCCGCTTGAACGCTGCCGGTCGTCTCGGTGACCCTCAAATTGCCCTGGAGCTATTGATTGGTGAAGATACGAACGTCCTCATCAAAGCGGCCGCCCATCTCGAGGATCTGAACAATCGGCGGCGCAGACTGGAGGCTGAAATCACCGCAGAGGCCATCAATCGGATCGAAATCGATGGCCAAGGCCTCGGCCAAAAGTTGCTGGTGGTTGCCGGCGATGGTTGGCATGAGGGTGTCCGTGGTATTGTGGCCTCCCGCTTGGCCCGTCGCTTTGGCTGCCCGTCTTTGGTCTTCAGCTTGATCGACGGCGAGGCCCGTGGCTCTGGCCGGAGCGTCGGAAATGTCAATCTCTTCCAAGCCATCGAGCAGGTATCCGACTTGACATCGCGTTTTGGCGGTCATCCCTCAGCTGTCGGCGTGACTCTCAAGCAAGGGGATCTACCAGAGTTCAAGCGCCGCCTTGCGGAGGTCTTAGACGCTGTGGATGAGTCCCAGTTCCACATAAAATCACGTGTTGACCTACAGTTGGAGCTTGGCGACTTGGGTATCGAGGAGGTTTCAGAGCTGCAGCGTCTGGCTCCTTTCGGTCAGGCCAATCCCAGCCCCCTCTTTTCCGCACGTCCCCTGTTGCTGCTCAACGCCCGTCCAGTCGGGCAGTCCGCCGACCATCTCGCCTTCGAGCTCAACGACGGACTTTGTGCCTGCAAGGCTATCTGGTTTAACTGTCCAGATGTCCAAGGCTGGGCGGCCTGCAATCGTCCCTCTGAGGTGATCTTCGAGCCCATGCTGGACAGCTGGAGGGGAAGGACTAGCGTTAAGCTGCGGGTTCGCGATGTCCGCATCCATCAGGCCGGCCGCTATCCAGAACGCCTGCTCCTGAAGGCCAGCCAAAATCTGCGCAGCTCCCAGGAGGAGGCGCTGGCGCTGCTTGACGATGGCCACTCCCCACTTTGCGTGTTGGCCACGGGGATGGGGAAGTCCTTGATCTTCCAGTCCCACAGCCTGCGCCTGGCCCTTGCTGAGCACAACCCTCGGGCCTCGCTCTTTGTTTACCCCTTACGCGCCTTATTGAATGACCAGTACCAGGTGATGAGTAAGAGTTTTTCCCGTTTTGGAGTCCAGGTGGCCGTGCTCTGCGGGCAGACAGCCCTCAGCGAGCGCCAGCGTGTATACAAGGATTTCAATGCGGGTCGAATCTCCGTGTTGCTCACAACGCCTGAGTATCTGCTCCTCAATGCTGAGCGCTTAGCCACAAATCCGCGGATC
>JAIRUT010000157.1 GCA_031254255.1 Coriobacteriales bacterium | reverse complement strand
AGCTCCGGCAGCTCCGGCACCCTTGGCGCTATCGATGCCCCCGACTTCAACTCCCCCATCAATCATGGTAGACCCGATCTAAACGCATTCCAAAACGGCAGGCTACGTCGTAGTTGATGGTTCCGAGCAAGGCGGCGATCTCATCCAAGCTAATCTCTTCATCGCCACTCTTGCCGACTATTACCACTTCCTCGCCTACCTGCGGTTTGACCGGTGTGCGCTTCAGTAAGGGACGCTGGTCGGCCTCAAACATCATCATGTCCATGCAGATCGTTCCGACCTGCTGGAGGCGTTGGCCCTGATAGAGAATCTGGATGCGCCCGGAAAGTTCGCGGGCGATGCCGTCTGCATAGCCAAGGGGCAGTGTGCCGATCAAAACGTTGCCGGGTGAGCGGTAGCGCAGACCGTAACTTACGCCCTCGCCCATTGGAACTGGTTTCACAAAGTTGATCCTCGCGTGCAGGCTCATGGCCGGTTGCAGGGTCAGAACCTGTTTGGTCAGATTCGATGGATGCAAGCCATACATGCCGATGCCGATGCGCACCATGTGGAAGTGAGAGTTACGGTAACGGATGGCTGCCGCCGTGTTGGCGGCATGGACGATTCCCGGCTTGATGCCCATGTAGCGAATGTTATCAAGAGCTTCGTGGAAGCGATCGTACTGTTGGGTGAATTCGATGGTGTCCGCCTCATCAGCGGTTGCGAAATGAGTAAAAACCCCTTGAAGTTGCAAGCCCTTGTGAAAGTCCAAGGTACGCAGGAAATCTCCGGCGTCGCTGTAATGGATGCCCACGCGATTCATGCCGGTATCAACCTTCAAGTGATAGGGGCCGATCTGATCGGCCGCCGAAGATGCCTCGCCATAGGCCAGGGCAAACTCCATGGAATAGACCGTCGGAATCAAGTGATAACGTACCAGCGCCTCAACAGTGCTGATCGGTGGCTCAGCCAAAACCAGAACAGGTGCGACGATACCGCTCTCACGCAGGGCAATCCCTTCATCAATATTCGAAACACCGAGCATTTTGGCACCACTATTCAAGGCAGTGCGGGCAACCTCGGCGGCACCATGTCCGTAACCATCGGCCTTGACTACAGCCATGATCATCACGTCCGGCCCGACAATGCGTCGAAAGCGCCGCAGATTCTGGCGAATCGCCTCCAAGTCGATCTCCAGCCAAGCCCAACGTCGATCGCTGACTGGCAGAGAATTATGCTCACTGGAAGCAGGCTCAATCATCAAACGCTCCTTTATCTTCAATCAATAATCTGCAATCTTTTAGTCAGTTGTATATATGGGAGTACTGACCAAACTAATTGGAGTCTTTCAGTTTAAACAAGCATTCCCCTCAATCAAGACAAAAAGGGGACGGTTCTTTTTTGTCTTGAATCCCAATTTCTACGAACCTGCAATTTGGACAAATAGGGGACGGTTCTTTTATGTCTTGGGTTATATCCCAAGCTTCAGCTCTCTTTGTTTAAGACATAAAAGAACCGTCCCCTATTTGTCCCTATTTGTCCAAAAAAGAACCGTCCCCTTTTTGTCTTCTGCAACTCCCATCACAAAAACCTTCCCTCAAATTATAGTAACTTGGCGAATTCATGACAATCTTCGTGATAATACCTATAATGCTTGAACGAAGTAATTATGAAATGGAATGCACCAATTATCCGAGCAGTTGGATATACAAAATGCGAAAGGATCCAGATATGACACCGAGCAAGCAAGGGCTTTCTTCAGACCTGACCCCAGACCCATCCTCAAACCCAACCGCAAACGCAGCATCACCGAATCGTGCTCTGACCTTGGAGGATATCAACGCTGACTTCTCTCTTGTAAACACTGCCGCGATCTCCCCCGACTCCGAGCAGACCGTCCGCTTCTTCTCGGGTGAGAGTATTCCTCTGGAAATGCATAGGGTGACAACGGTCAAGCGGCTTTACCTGATCGATGCCGATGAGCGGGCCAAAGCCATCGAGGGAGCTGGCTACAACACCTTCCTTTTGGATAATCGCGATGTCTTTCTGGATATGTTAACAGACAGCGGCGTGAACTCGATGAGCATTTTCCAGCAGGCAGCCATGCAGGCGGCCGACGACGCCTATGCCGGCTCGGCCACCTTCTACCGCCTGAAAAATGCCTTGGATTACGTATTTGGCAAGGAATACTTCCTGCCGGCGCATCAGGGACGGGCCTGTGAGAACATCATTGCCCAGAGCTTTGTGCAGCCGGGCACTGCGGTGATCACCAACTACCACTTCACAACCACGAAGGCGCATATTCTCGCCAATGGCGGGTCGGTAATCGAGGTTGTGCCGGAGACCTCCTACGATCCCAGCTTTGAGGCTCCCTTCAAAGGTGACATGGACTTGGATTTGCTGGCGGCGGAGACCGAGAGAGTCGGCACTGAAAACATTGCCTTCGTGCGCATCGAGGCCGGTACCAACCTGATCGGCGGCCAGCCGGTGTCACTGGCCAATATGCGTGCCATCTCCAAGTTCTGCAAAGAACGCGGCCTGTTGCTGGTCTTTGACGCCTCGCTTCTGGCCGACAATCTCTACTTCATCAAAACCCGTGAGGAGGCCGAGCACGGCAAGACCATCCACGAGATCGTCAAAGAAATTGCCGGTCTGATGGATATCATCTACTTCAGCGCCCGCAAGCTGGGCTGCGCCCGCGGCGGTGGCATCGTCACCAGTGACCTCGCCCTGCATGAGAAGATGCAGCCGCTGGTACCGCTCTACGAGGGCTTTCTGACCTACGGCGGCATGAGTGTGCGCGAGATGGAGGCCATCGCCATCGGACTCCTGGAGACCTGCGACTTCCATGTCATCTCGCAGACGCCGATCTTCGTGGAGGCTCTGGTCAATCTCCTGGAAGCCAAGGGTGTGCCCTGCGTCAAACCCGCCGGAGGCTTGGGCGCACACCTTGATGCCATGCGTTTTGTCGACCATATTCCCCAGGAGGAGTATCCGGCCGGAGCCCTCTGCGCGGCAGTCTATCTGGCCAGCGGCATTCGCAACATGGAACGCGGGACGCTTTCCGAGGAACGCAACCCGGACGGCACGGAGCACCTCTCCAACATGGAGCTGGTGCGCATGGCGGTGCCGAAACGCGCCTTTACCCTCTCCCAGCTGCACGTCATCGCTGATCGCATCGGTTGGCTCTACGAACACCGCAAGCTGATCGGCGGCCTGAAGTTTACCGATGAGCCGGAGCAACTGCGCTTCTTCTTCGGTCGCCTCAAACCAACCAGCGACTGGGCGGAAAAACTGCTGGCAGCCTTCAAAAAGGACATGCCCAGCGGGGTGTAAATTGTCGGGGTCATGCATCCGGACAGCTCGTAACTTGCGGTAGCCACACACCAAAGTCGCCCGCAGGTATACATGCAGGCAGGTGGAGTGCCAGAAGGTCGCTCCACCTGCTCTTCTAGGCGTTTCCCTTGTTACCGTTGCGAACCTCCATCTCTATGCAGGATTTTAACCAAGCATCGGCGTTTTTGTAGTTTCTAGAAATGAAAACCAATGATTCCTTGGTCAGCAATGCTTTGGCTTTTGCCTCGGCCAGACCAAGCGCGGCCTTCTGTTCCCGAGAATCAAACTCACCACGACTTTTGAGATCATCGACATAAGTCTGCGCCACTAAAGAGACTACCTGTTTGATTACACCTTGGATCTCTTTCAACTTCTGTTCACTGTAGTTATTCATGATCCTTTCGGAAAACATCTCTGTGAGTTTTTTGATCAATGCAGCCACAAATACCACAATGACCGGTATCGCCACTGCTGCG
>JAIRUT010000126.1 GCA_031254255.1 Coriobacteriales bacterium | reverse complement strand
AAACCGTGAGCGAATCAGGCTCTCATGAAAATGCACCTCATTGACGTGGCCATCGGAACCCATCTGCATCATGACACTGCAGGCCTTGCGATCCACGCCCGGTTTCAGCGAGCAGATATCATCAGAGAGTTTTGAGGGCAACATTGGTATCACCCGGTCTGGCAGATAGACACTGGTTGCCCGGCGGAAGGCCTCGGCATCCAGAGCGCTGCCCGGAGGCACATAGGCGCTGACATCAGCAATATGCACACCCAACCAAAGTCTACCATCGATATAATCAACAGACAGAGCGTCATCAAAATCCCGGGCATCCTCAGGGTCAATCGTAAAGACCAACATATCGCGAAGGTCACTCTCCGCCCCCAACAAAGTCGCCGCCTCAGCCTCCTCCAAAACAGCAGCCGGAAACTCATTTCGTATATCATAGGAACGGATGATCGTCTCGACATCCATTCCCGGCTGGTCTGCCGCCCCCAAGACCTCCTCAATATAGCCTACAGCAGCCTCCAGCCTGCTCGGCCAGACGGTCAAACAGACGGAGACTAAGTCGCCGTCATCGGCTTGAATTGATGGTTTTCGAGAGTCGATGAAGATGTCGTATTGTATGCGCCGGTCCACAGGCCGCACTACCCGCAGGCCATCGCGCTCAGAAAGCACGCCGATCAAGCTTTGGTGGCTGCGCTCCAAGATCCGCTTGACCGCTCCGAGGTGCTCTCGCCTTCGGCCAGGTGCTTCTCCGCATGAGTTATTCTGATTATGCTTGTTGTTTGCATATTGCCGCTGCTCCACGGAGCGCAGACGATGCACCTCGACTAAGTCCCCGTTCATGGCACCGTTCAGACGACCACGAGTAACAAAGAAATCCCCTTCAGAGGTGCTCACAAAGGCATATCCATGATATGTGACACGTATTCGACCGATGCCGAATTGGCGTGGCTTTCGGCGGGTTTTATTTTGCGAATGCGCCATGCCTCAAGTTAAGCCTATTTGGCACTATCTCCTGTCAGGAATTTCAAGGCAGCATCAAGGAAGGGATCAGCGCCCTCAATATACTTATATCCAGGATCACCAGGCCAAATGTACCCTTCCGGATAGACCATGTTCTGATAAGCCTCTTTGATACCCTCTTCAAGCGCCGACTGGTCAGCATCAGGCTGGCTCTCAGCCGCTTTTATCTGATCAGATAACGCATAGAGGGCCTTCTGATCGATACCATCATCAACGGGGATATCCGGAGTCACACCGACGCCGTCAATAGTCGTACCATTTGGGCTGAGATAATGGGCGACTGTATACTTCAGGGCTCCGCCAAAACTTAGTTCGCGTAAGTCCTGGACAGTACCCTTGCCAAAACTTTGCTCACCAATAATGGTTGCCCGGTCGTGGTCTTGAAGGGCAGCGGCAGTCAGTTCGGAGGCCGATGCTGAAGACCCATTCAGGAGCACCGTCAAAGGCTTATCAGTTACGGTTTTCCCGTTAACCTTGTCTACTACAGTGTTACCCCGATCCTCAATTTGAACAACCGCCCCATCAGGCACAAACATTGAGGTGATATCGACAGCCTGAGCCAACAAACCACCTGGGTTGTCACGCAAGTCAAGAATGAAAGACCCAGCCCCTTGCGCCTCTAGATCCTTGATGACCCCAGAAATCTCATCGGCAGAGCTTGGCGAGAACTGCATCAGGTACAAGTAACCGACCTTCTGGCCGTTGGACTCCATAAGCTCGGAGGAAACGGTTGGAACAGAGACCGAACGAACATTCATGCTGGTCGTAAGCTCCTCGCCATTCCGCTGCCAGACAATGGTCACCTCTTGGCCGGACTCCCGCTTAATGGCTGCAACTACCTCGTCAACCGTCCATTCCTTGCTCTGCCCATCAACAGACACGATAATGTCACCGACCTGGACATCAGCAGCCGCAGCCGGAGAATTCTCGAAAACCCGCGCAACTGTCGGCTTGCCTTCATTATTGGCATTCACTTGGATACCAATTCCCACGAACTGCGAGTCGAGTGATTCCCGGTATTCCTTATACTCAGACGGAGTGAAATACTTGGCATATTTATCACCACTAGCTGCTAGAAGACCATCGATGGCCTGCTTTGTGGCATCGTCCAACTCCTGCTGCGTGAAGACATGAAGCGCCTCTCGATTCAGGAGCGCAGCGACCTCGTCCATGCGATCAGAGAACTGTGTAACTGAAGCGGTTTGCTCGCTGGTTCCATCCTGGCCCGTCGCTCCCGTCTCCTGACTTGCACTATACCTCGACGAAACGAATATCTGGAGAATATCCAGCGTCCCAGATCCGGACGCCAGATTGCCTGAGACAAAGCTACCTACGAAAAGGAGAATGAAAACCACATTTATCACTACGCTGGATACCAGCGGCCCACGCCGCTCGCGAGGCGGTTTCACGGGAGTCTGCTGGTTGGATTCAGAAGGCGGTTGTCCGAGGTCGGAAGCCTGCTGATCAATATCTTGTTGGCCAGAAGCCTGCTGATCAGGTACCGGGCTGATTGGAGTATTCATAACTGAGTCTATACCTTCAGATAGCGACGCAGCGCCCACACGGATCCGAGCAAACCGATAACCAATCCGACCAGCAAAAGAAGGAGATATGTCCATTGCAGATTCAAGGCAGGTATATTCAACTCCAACCAAGAGACGTTCTTCTCCAAATAAGAACTCAAGGCGTTGACACTGATCATCACGGTCAAGATGGCTAATGCCGAACCGATCAAAGCTTGGAGGAGGCCTTCCATCAGAAATGGACCACGGATGAATCCGTTCGAAGCTCCGACCAGGCGCATGATGGCTATCTCCTTACGGCGGGCAAAGATAGCCAAACGGATGGTATTGTTAATGAATATCAATGCCACAAATATCAATAATACTACCAGTATAAGACTGGCAATGCGTATACCGTTGGATATACTGAATAATTTGTCAATAACTTGCTGACCATAGCGAATCGAATCATTGGGATTATCCGGATTGTCGATGACCTTCAGGTAGCTCTCATTATTCATGATCTGCTCAGCAACCGTCTGCACCTGCTCAGGGTCATTAAGCGTGACCTCAAGGGAAGCAGGCAGCGGATTTGTCTCCCCAAAGGTGTTTGCCATGTCAGGTCGCCAACTCTTAAAGTCTTCCATCGCCTTTTCTTTGTCGAAAAACTCAACACTCTTAACATCTGGTATTGATTTTATGAAATCTTGTAAAGTACTGGCATCTCCTCCGAGTTGACCACTCTCATTCAAGGCGTTGTCATTGAGATAGACGGATATCGTGACCTGGTTCTCCACGGTGCTGACCAGCTGGTTAATAGACAGTGTGGCCACCAAAAAAATACCAATGACAAGAAGGGAGAGAAAGATCGTAACAACAGCTCCGAAAACGGTAGAGAAGTTCTTACGAAAACCGAAGAAGGCTTCACGGAAAAAATAGGCTAGACTACGCATCGAGACCGTACACCCCCCTATCCTGATCGCGAA
>JAIRUT010000122.1 GCA_031254255.1 Coriobacteriales bacterium | reverse complement strand
TGAACGGCCAAGTTAATCAGATACCTGTCATCGAAGAAAGTGGTAAAACTGACGCCTTTGGGCGGAATGACACGATGCTGCTTGGTAGCCCTGATCTCCACGGAACCATATTTGGAGGTCACCTTGACCAGATTGCCCTCGGCCAAACCGAGCGCATCGAAATCATCATCATTCAGGTAAATCAGAGCCTCAGGCAAAGCATTGTTCAGCTCAGGGATACGAGTGGTGTTTGAACCAGTATGCCACTGCTCCAGGAAACGACCTGTGACGAACCAGAATGGATATTCAGCATCCGGCATATACGCTGGTGGTTCGTAGGGGCGAAAGATAACGGAAGGCTTGAAGTTCGGTGTCTTGTAGAAGCTGAGGCCGCCAACGCCGGGCTTTCCGTCCTTGCCGTAAGTCTCAACACCGATCTGGTCGTAACCTTCCTCCTGGCTGCCACTGCCATTGAAGCGCCACTTAGTGGGCAGCCACTTGCCGTTGACCTCGCGAACCGGCCAAGTCAAGCCATGATTGTCCAGGTACTCCTGATAGGGAGCCAGCTGCTTGTTGGTCATTTTCAGCTTGGACGGAGTATAGGTGCCGTCTTCGGCCGTTGTGCCAAACTTCTTGTCATCGTCATTATCGATGGCGGCGGCTGTCGGATTCAGGGTCGGATTGGAGAAGGTCCGATATTCCTCCCAAACAAGCTCGTTGACTTTGCGCTCATCACCGACGAAATTATTCTTCTCGCTGTCCCAGATGAAACCGAAGAGGTGCTCGAAAGCATCCTTGCCACCAATCATCTCGCCTTCTAAAACGCGCTTGGCAACTTGGAGATAAATCCACATATCCCACTTGGCTTCTCCCGGGGGATCAACGGCCTTCTCAAAGATGGAGGTGCGGCGCTCGGCATTACCAAACTGACCTTCGCGCTCGACCCAGAGAGCAGCCGGAAAAACGACATCGGCATACTTGGTGGACATGGTCGGATAGACCTCATTGACTACGATGAAGGTATCAAAAATCCCCTTTTTGTCGCCCTTGCCCAGGAAGCGGGTCAGGTTTGGCAGAGAGGCAGCCCAATTATTCACGGCAGACCAGAGGAACTTCATGTTGCCATTGCTCATGTCTTGGAAGATCTTGATGGTGTGCTTGCCTTGGGTGGCGATTCCTGTACCAGCGATGGGATTGCCATCGGCACCGATCTGGTCGTCCAGATACTTCTCCGGAAGGTTCCAGACAGCCTCGGTGAAACGACGATGCTGTGCATTGGCGACCAAAAGGTCGGCCGGCAGACGGTGGCTGAAGGTACCGACTTCACGGGCAGTACCGCAAGCGGTCGGCTGTCCGGTCAGAGAGAAGGCACCGCAACCCGGCTTGGCATATTTGCCAGTGAGCAGATGCATATTGTAGATATTATGATTCATCCAGACACCGCGGTTGTGCTGGTTGACACCCATCGTCCAGAGCGAGAAGACCTTGAGGTCTGGATCAGCATATGCCTTGGCCAGTTCCTCCAGATCAGCTTTGTCGACTCCGGAAATCTCAGAAGCGTACTCTACAGTATAGGGAGCCAGCTTGGCCTTGTACTCATCAAAGGTGATAGGTTTAGTGTTGTTCACTGACTGCCCAACAGGGCTGGCATCATAACCGTCGTCATAGTTGTTGCCAAGGTTTTCAGTACCAGACTTGAAGACCAGATGGTCAGCAATGAACGCATCATCTTGGGCATTGTTGGTGACGATGTAATTGGCAATGTAGTTGGCAATAGCATTGTCCGAACCGGGAGACATGACCATGACCTTGTCGGCACTCTTGGAAGTACCAGTCTCCAATGTGCTGAGGTCATAGTGCTTGACACCAGTTTGGGACTTGCGTGCAACCAAGCGTGAATAGAGAACCGGATGCGCTTCTGCCATGTTAGCGCCCCAGGTCACGAAAACGTCAGCCTCGTCCAGATCCTCGTAGTTGTTGGCCGGCTCATCCGTTCCGAAGACATTCATGAAAGCGACCACTGCAGATGCCATACAGAGGCGGGCATTCGGATCAATGTTGTTGGAAAGCAAGCCAGCCTTCCAGAACTTGGCCAAAACATAGCCTTCGGCAATCGGCATCTGGCCGGAAGCCCAGAAAGCGATCTGCTTCTTGTCGGCCTTCCAAGCGTCGCGAAGCTTCCCGGCGACGAGGTTTAAAGCCTCCTCCCATTCAGCCTCACGCAGACCACCATCAGTACCCTTGGTACTGGACTCATCGCGAATCTGCGGCTTGGTCAGACGATCCTTGCCATAGAGCAGTTTGGATAGATGCATTCCCTTGACACACTGGGCGCCCGCGTTGGACTGATTGTCGGGATCGCCGACCACCTCAGTGATCGTGCCGTCAACTGTAGTCACAAGCGTACCGCAGCCGACACCGCAGTAACGACAGACAGCTGATGTCACGGCACCCTTCCCGGAAGTTGGTGTACCACCACCTGGCTGACAGCTTACCAAGCTGCCGAGGGTTCCTGCAGCAGCAGCACTGGCCATCGTGGCTGCTGAAGCCTTTACGAATTGCCTACGTGAAAGTTCCATGTGATCCTTCCTTTCCTTGTCCCTTCCTTACCAGATTCTGTCGCCGTTCTCATCCAATCGACAGCATAAATACCGTTTGATAGCTGAAATCACTTCCGTGGCCGGATCTTGACGGCCAGATCAGGAACGCTGATCGGACAGCGTTCAACACAGATGCCACAGCCGACACATTTGTCCTCATTGATGACGGGGGCAAATTCCATGTGCTTGTCGTCCCCAGGACGTGGACGAAAATCGATGGTGATCGCCTCATCTATCAGGGGACAGGCACGATAGCAGACCTCACAACGATTGCCTTTTGTGAATACCACGCAAAGGCTCTCATTGATAACCGCAGTTCCCATATCCACATCGGAGACTTTGTTGATATCTCGCAGAGCCCCTGTCGGGCAGGCCCCAACGCAGGGAAAATCCACACAGAGGCGACAGGCTTTGCGGCGGGCATCAATATACGGGGTTCCAGCTGAGCGCCCATCGACGATTGTTGCAGTCAAGACAGCCGCATACGGACAGGCTTCTATACATTTTCCACAAGAAACGCAGCGGGCTATGAAGTCGTCCTCGGTGTCAACTCCAGGTGGACGCAACAGCTTGTCTTCTCCGATTACGCCCTTGATAGCCTGAGCGATCATCACGCCGGCACCCAGTACCGCTGGTACAACAAGGTTTTCCTTTTCCATCCTGAAATCATCTTCCCCTATTTGCAGCTGTGCTACACGATAGCCTCCTGCTTTCTATCGGGTATAGCCCAAGTGGCTAAGTCATATTAATAATTATCACTGTTTTTGAAGGATAGCGAAGATGCGTTTCGACCAGTAATACTAATATTTTATGTTATATATAAGGAGTTGTGGTATTTATGGAAATTATATGCCTATACTTTATATAAGCATTTGAAATTTTATGTATGGCTCAACA
Organism: Coriobacteriales bacterium; assembly: GCA_031254255.1. GTDB lineage: Bacteria > Actinomycetota > Coriobacteriia > Coriobacteriales > UBA8131 > WRFC01. The sequence goes on along the minus strand of JAIRUT010000122.1, from coordinate 1,947 downwards.
TTACAGTATAGCCTCTGCTTTAGATTATTTATGCATTAATGGATTCTCGGAAGACCCGGCACCTGATCTACCTGACCAGATAGATCAGGTAGATCAACTTAAGCAATCAGATTAATTGGCCCTTTCCAAAAATCTAAGCCCCATAGCATGATACAGAGCCTGCGCTATAGTGACAGCAGCTACAAGCTTGATGACATCTGGTATTAGAAATGGTGCAAGGCAGAGTGTGAATGCAGCCAAAAAAGTTGAGCCAGTAGAATACATAAACCAAAGCAAACCAAAGGCATAATATACGACAATAATCAGAACCCCAAAAACGATATTTACTAGAAGCATGGAGCGCTTTGATGCTAAACCAGACTCTGTTTTGGATGTTGGCTCCGGTTGAAGCTTATCGGCCAAACCAAACCCAGACCCTGCCTTGAGCCCAAGCCATAGCTTCCGCAACACTACAACCAACAAAGTAGCCAACAGAAAGCCCAAGAGAAATCCCCCTGTCGGACCTATCAACCAAGCGATACCGCCCTTAAAGCCTGCGCCTATCGGCAACCCAATCCCGCCAAGAACAAGATAACCTCCAACTGCCGCCATGGCAGAGCCAGAATTGAAAGCCAAAATAATCACTATCAACACAAGAGTTTGCAGGGTAAAGGGAATCGGGCCAATAGGCAATTGGATTTGTGCAGAAACCGCCAGAAGAGCGATACCGAGAGCAGCCAAAATGACACTGCGGATCCTACTTGTCTTTCTCATTGGCGGTTTCACTTTCTGCTCAGAAGTCGGGAGTTCGGAAAATCCGGGGAGCCTGGAAGTTCAGGACAGAACTGGAATTTTCACAGATAGACAGTTTATCACTTGCCATTATGCATTAGTTGTTTGTGATTTGTTTTTTTAATGCCGTCAGTTTGGCGAATTGCTGCTCGCTTTTCCTTGCTCTGCTTCCTGTTCGCAGACTCTGATTGTCACCTATTGTTTACTATCGCTGAATATCTAGATGACTGTCTACACTCCAGGCGGCTACCTACACCTACACTACCGACGCCTCACTCAGCCGTCAGAACCAAGGGGCCATCCATGGTGATGGCCACGGTTCGCTCAAAGTGGGCAGATGGCCTGCCATCACGGGTGCAGACCAACCAGCCGTCGGCACCAGGACCTATGGCTTCGTAACTGCCAGCATTGATCATCGGCTCAATGGCGATTACCATGCCAGCCTTCAGGCGCATTCCCCGACCACGATGCCCAAAATTAGGAACAGAAGGATCCTCGTGCATCTTGTGGCCAATGCCATGGCCAACATAATCGCGGACAACACCAAAACCAGCGGCCTCCGCAACGCTCTGCACAGCATGGCCAATATCCCCAAGATGCCCATCGACCAGCGCAGCATCGATACCTGCCCACATGGATCGTTCGGTAACCTCCAGCAGACGCTGCTTTTCCTCAGAAATCTGCCCCACGGCAAATGTTGCAGCGTTGTCACCAACCCATCCAGCTACAGTAGCTCCTGTGTCGATGGAGATAATATCGCCTTCCTTGAGTATGACCTCTGCGGAGGGGATGCCGTGGACGATCTGTTCGTTCAGTGACGCACAGATTGATCCACGGAAGCCGTTGTAGCCAAGAAAGGCAGGTATCCCACCTTCCATGCGAATCAAATTCTCTGCGAAACGATCCAACTCCAAGGTTGATATACCCGGACGCACCAGCTCACCAGTTTTGCGCAAAACCTTAGCACTAAGGCGACCAGCAGCCTTCATAGCCTCAATTTCAGATGCTGTTTTAATGATAACCATTTAATTCAAACCACCAGAACTCGCTTGATATCGGCGTAAACTTGATCGGCTGGACGGTCACCGTTAACCTCCCGCAGTAACTCCGATCCGCGATAGTAGTCGATCAGTGGCGCAGTGGACTTACCGTAGACCTCAAGGCGATTCTGAATAG
>JAIRUT010000071.1 GCA_031254255.1 Coriobacteriales bacterium | reverse complement strand
ATGGCTGATTGCCCACGAGCAGGAGGTCCGGGACATGGCAAACAACTTGAAGTAAAGAACGAAGTTATGTAAAGAAAGTTTGGAGGAACTATGAACATTGCAGGACAAGTAAAATTAATGACACCAGATCAGCTGGCAACAGTACATGAACGTGCCTGTCGCCTGCTCACAGAAAAGGGAATAGTATTCGAGACCGATGCAGCTTGTGAGATATTCAAGAAGAATGGCTGCAAGGTCGAAGGTAACACCGTGTACATCACGCAGGATGTCGTTGACAAGTGTGTGTCCCAGATCCCCAAAAGTTTTATCATGGATGCACCGAACCCAGATAGGGCTGTGACGATTGGAGAAGGCATAGCAATCCATCCAGCCGGCGGGGAAGTGACCATTCAGGACTACAAAGGTGCGCGTCGTGAGCCGACCTTGAACGACTTTGCAAACCTCCAAAAACTCTATCAGGCTTTGGAAAATGTCAATATCGCTGGTTACGAGCCAATCAGTGCCGTGGATGCACCCGAAGATACCCGCGCCCTTTGGTATGCCTACCATTCTTTCAGGAATTCTGACAAGCCGCTGCTTTCACCGATGTCAATGGAGACGATCCAGAAGAAAGAGGAGTTCTTCGACCTCTTCAACATTTATTTTGGCAAGGAGTATGTGGATAACCACTATCTGACCTGGCACACCGTCTGCCCGAACTCACCACTGTTCTGGTCGGAGTTCGGTTGCGAGGGAATTCAAGTCTATGCCGAGCATAACCAGCCGATCTGTATCGTCTCGGCACCAATGTCGGGCATCACGTCTCCGGTATTTTTGCTCTCCACGCTAATCCTGACGATGGCTGAGTCTCTCGCTGGCATGTGTCTGGCCCAGTTCGTCAAACCTGGTATCCCGGTAATCATGTCAGCCAGTCTGACCTACGGTTACCTGCGCTCGGCCAGCTGGGAGTGTTCGAGCCCGGACACCAGCCTGATGCTTGCGGCCTCCATCCAGATGTGCAAGGACTTCTACAAGATCCCCTCTCGCGCCCAAACCGGCGTGACATCCTCGAAGGCAAATGACTACCAGGCTGGTATGGAGACGATGCAGAGCTTCCTCTTCAGCGCCTTGGCCGGAGTCAATATCACCAGCCAGTCCGTGTCCTCACTCTCCAACCTGATGACCGTCTCCTTGGAGAAGACCATCCTCGATGACGAGCTGATCAGCCGCGTGCGCTGGATGATTGACGGCTGGAAGTTCAATGAGGAGCAGATGGGCTGGGATGACCTGATGAATTGCACGCCTTCATCTGACTTCCTGACCAACGATTCGACACTCGAGCATTTCCGTGACTATTGGGCACCGACAGTTTCGGATTGGACAAGCTCTGATGAGTGGGAGGAAAACGGCAAGAAGGACGCTGAGGAACGTGCCCACGAGCAGGTCGTGAAGATATTGGAAGAGGCGCCCGAGAGCATTCTTGACCCAGAAACCGACAAGGCCATGTATGACTACATCAAGAAGCTTGAACGCGGCTGAAGTTTGAAGACGAAGGAGATATGAGATGAATGACAATCCTTCAGTATCAGCACCAGAACTCCCACTGGCGGAGTCTGCAGATCTGAAAGAAGCACGACATGCGCGTAGATCAAGGTTTATGAAAAAAGGCATAATTATCGCACTTGGATCGGGTGTCCTGTATGGAGTTTATTCTGCCTGCCTTCTGGCTGCCACTGGTTCTGGTAGCTGGATAGATTGGTACGGGGCTGGCAATTGGTATGCTGACGGTGTGGCACCAGCCCTGGTTGGTGGTCTGCCTTTCAGCTTCCTATTGGCCATCCTGATATTGGGTGCATTGGGCTCCGGTTTGAATGATTTCATCAGTTCTATCTGGATGATCGGCAAGGCTGGGGTAAAAGGCAAGTTCAAGGACTTTCTGCGTTGTTACAAGTCCAAGCCCGGAGCCGTGATGGCTGTCTGTGCGCTGATTGGTGGGCCTGTCGCTTCAACTGCCTACCTGATAGCCCTGACCATGGCTGGCCCTATCGCCACCCCGATAAGCGCCCTCTGCCCGGCCATCGGTGCCATCATTGGGCGCATTCTCTTCAAGCAGAAATTGAACTTCCGCATGGTTGTCGGTATTCTGATCTGCATCACCGCCACCTTCATGATTGGTTCCACCGCCTTTTCAGGTACGGAGATCAATGTCCATTTCCTCATCGGTTTGCTGATAGCCCTGATTTCCGCTCTCGGCTGGGGCATCGAGGGCGCGGTTGCCGGTTTTGGTACATCAGTCATGGACTATGAGATCTCAATTTCGATACGTCAGTTCACTTCCGGTGTATTCACGTTGTTCATACTGACTCCAACCCTCTTTATCATCGCGGGCCATTTGGGGCTGTACCCCTCGATGCTGATCGATGCCTTCAGGGGGCCGTTTATGGCTGAAGGGGCTTCCGGTGCCAGCTTCCTGGTACTTGCCACGCCACTGATCTTCTTCCTGATCTCCGGTTTGGCTGCCGGCCTTTCCTTCGGCTTCTGGTATAAGGGCAACAGCATGTGCGGTGCCGCTCTTGGCATGGCCTGCAATGGTACGTTCTCTTTCTGGGTACCTTTCTTCAGTTTCCTGATTTGTGGCCTCTATCTAGGTTGGGGCTTTGTCAATGGTTCTCTGGATGCCAGCACCGGATATGTTTTGGCGCCCATCCAATGGGCTGCGGCAATAGTGATGGTCATCGGCATATTCTTGATTGCCGTGAATCCGCTGGAACTGTTCAAAAAGAAAAAGGAGGCCTGAGATGCTGCCACTGAATTTTGCGATCCTGAAGCTTTTTGAGGAGGGGGAGGAATACGACACCATAGACGTAATGGAAAAACTGCAGGGGCAGTATTCGAAGTTCCGTGCATTCAAGTTCAACGCTGTTCAGGAGTCATTGATGTCTGCTGAGAAAAACGGCATGCTCGATGAGGTTCGATACGGCATGGACGCGAATGAGAACTTGCGGGTCTATTACAAGGCCAATGATTATGGGATGGACATGATCAAGAATTACATCAAGTAGAGTACATTCTGCTTGCTCAGATTGTTCGGGCAGGCCAATAAGCTTTTCTGGCTGTACCCACTTGATGCGGTGACCCGGATTCCTTTCAGGGATTCGGGTCACCTGTATTTATGTGACTGGTTAAGCTATGATTTTAAAGAAAGAAACTCCTGATAGATTTGGAGGAACAGATAATGCAGAGAGACATAATTTCCACAGATCAGGCTCCGGCAGCCATTGGTCCTTATGCGCAGGCTAATCAGGTTGGCGAACTGGTTTTCACATCCGGGCAGATTCCTCTTGACCCTAAAACGGGGGAGGTCGTCGGCTCTGCTATTACAGAACAGACAGAGCAGGCATTGAAGAATCTGAAGGCCCTACTGGAGGCTGCTGGCACAGGTTTGAATAAAGTCATAAAGACGACGGTGTTTTTAAGCGATATGGATGATTTTGTTGCCATGAATGATGTATATGCTAGATATTTCAATGGTGATCAACTACCATCCCGTTCAGCTGTGGCTGTAGCAACTTTGCCCAAGTCCGTATTGATAGAAATCGAGGCCATAGCCATCGCCGGAGAGCAAAGAAAAGGAGATCTGGCAGCTTCGGCCCAACCGCAATTTGATGGTCGCAGTTTGTATAACTTCTAAAGTAGGTGCTTGATTGTGCGGAGCCAATGGCTTAAGCTTAGTCTAACAACTTAGCTAACTAGGAGAATGCCATGATACAGGTCAATATGCATGATGCCAAGACCCATCTGTCGGAACTGGTGGAACAAGCAGTAGCCGGTGAACCTTTTGTTATAGCTAAAGCCGGAAAGCCACAGGTGGTTGTTTATGCCTATCAGGCTCTACAGCATCCTCAGCGACGTATGGGTTTTATGCCTGATCTACAAATCCCCGAAGATTTCGACACCGTTATGTCAGACGAGATTGCAGAGATGTTCAATGGGGTATTGCTGTGAGGATTCTACTCGATACTCACGTCTTGCTTTGGGCGGCAAAGGGTACACTTCCATCCACCACCAAGTCTATTTTGGAAGATACAGCTAACGATCTATACTTTTCGGCTGTAAATCTCTGGGAGATTGAGCTTAAGAGGTCCAGGCTCAAAGTTGATTCCAAGGTCTTGTACCAAAACATGCTTCACAATGGATATCGAGAGCTCAGTATCACGGCCAGACACGTTTTTGAGCTTTCCAGACTGGCCAACTTTCATAGCGATCCCTTTGATCGCATTTTGTTGGCGCAGGCAATGAGCGAGCAACTATTTCTACTTACAGCAGATGAAACCATCAAGCGGTACGCTGATCAAATTGATTGTATCTTGAGCTTTGATCAGGAATGATTGATCTCACATAGATCCGAGTCCAGCGGGATGCAAAAAAAGAACACCCACTTCCCGTGAATGTTCTGTAGTTGTTTTGGCTCCCCGGGTAGGACTCGCCGATCATGCACCCTCTGCGTGGGCGCACGCTCTTAAGACCTCGCGCAAGCGCTCGGCCGTTTTCGCTAAAACGTGCCACAGGCACGTTTC
>JAIRUT010000065.1 GCA_031254255.1 Coriobacteriales bacterium | reverse complement strand
GGTTTTGGCATCTTCGGTAAGGATGGCATGTGGGGCGCAATCGTTACCGAGATAATCCTGACCTTCATCTTTGTCCTGACCGTCCTCGGTGTCACTGCCGACAAAACCAAGGGCTCTGTTGCCGGCATTGTCATCGGTCTGACTCTGACCTTCGTGCATATCGTAGGCATTCCACTTACTGGAACTTCAGTCAACCCGGCTCGAAGCCTTGGCCCGGCGTTGTTTGCCGGTGGTGAGTCCCTGAGCCAACTCTGGGTCTTTTTGGTAGCCCCACTGGTAGGTGCAGCAATCGCCGCTTTGGTCTACCGCCTGATTCGAGTAAAGCTGACCGCCAAAGAGCAGGAAGCTGAATAAGATCTGCTAGCGGCTCCCACTACCAAGCCCACAGCGGACTTTCACCACCGAGCTTTCACCACCGAGTTATCGCCCATGCCGGGCGCACCACCACCGAGTTATCGCCACCAAGTTATCGCCCATGCCGGGCGCACCACCACCAAAAGAATCCGCCTACGTCTGCTTGACGTAGGCGGATTTTATTTGTGCACAGCTCAAGTTTTACGAATAGAACTTATTTTATGCCTGCCCTGGTCTTTCTCACTCTGTCTTGCTCTGCCCTTACTTTCATTCACCTACCGGCAGGATAGTTTTGCCAAACATTGCATTCAAGAAGAATGCCGCTACGGCATAGAAGGAAACTATAGCCAGAACAATGCGGGAAATATCAGCAATCCATTTACCAGCTACTGCTATTCCAGCATCTGCATTTGAGGTTGACGTAAGAAGCGTCAGTCCCAAGAAAAGTACGGCTATCAGACCAACAACTAGCACCAGTAGTTTGTTAGTCTTCAAGGCTGCAATAGTTGCAATGATGGAGAAGATCAGATAGGCAATGCAAATATAGAACAACTCGTTACCACCCGCGAGTCCTCCCAATGGAAAACCTTTGGAAGCAAAAATAGTCATTAAGCCATTGCCAAACCAGAAAAGACCATAGGCACCGAACACTGTTCCACCAAAGATATTGTCAGACTTGAAAGCCATGATAGCTGCCCAAATCTGCGCAAAAGCAGCCACGCAAAGAATCCAGGCTATCGCAGGTGCATCTGCTGCCCCATTGGTAAACAGAGACGCAGAGCCAACAAATGTTGCCAGCCCCAAACTAAAAAGCCCCAGTGCAGTACCGTCAGCATAAACTTGCTTCACATTGGATGTTTCACTACTCATTATACTTTTACCCTCTCTCTCTTCATTAAGATTCCCATATCACAGATCCAAAACCTTTAGCCCACTTTATCGTCCAGGAAGATACCATTTTGAAGCGTTTTTGTCAACTGTTAGTTATCTTTGTGTTGATTTGTTGATCTTAGCTATTTGCGGAGAATTCACTCTTTTGGGGCTTGACACACCCTTCTGACTTCTGTTAATTTATATATGCATATCTACTTATATACTTAATTACTGATGTTGACAGATTTCTCTAGAAGTCTCCGAAAATTAATAAAAGCGAAGGAACTGGTTATGGAGGAGCATGCAAAAAAAGTTGCAGAACTGTTGAAGCTAATGGCCAACGAGAACAGGCTGTTGATCCTTTGCTCCCTGACCAAAGGCTCCAAGACAGTCTCCGAAATCTGCGAAGTGGTTCCCAAAATCTCACAGCCAGGACTTTCCCAGCATCTCCAGCTGATGCGGACGGCGGGAATACTGAGCTCCGAAAAGAAGGCCCAAAACGTAACATATTCGATCTCAGACAATCGAATAAACAAGCTGATGGAGACCTTGGAAGAGAACTACTGTGTAAATGATGAATTAATTTAGGGAAAAGAGGTATAAAATGGGATTATTAGACGGTATTTTCGGTGGTGGAAAAACCTTGTCCGCAGCTCAGGCCAAGGCCGAGATGGACACTGACAAAGATTTGGCGATAGTTGATGTCCGCGAACCCGGTGAGTTCAAGGGCGGGCATATTCCCGGTGCCAAGCTGATGCCCTTGCAAACACTGGCCAACCTCGCACCCAGCGAGATTCCGGACAAGGCCACGCGAGTGCTGGTCTATTGCAAGGCTGGCGGTCGGGCCGCGAGTGCAGTGCGGGTGCTGGAACAGCTTGGATACACCAACGCGATCAGCTTTGGCGGTATCGATGGCTGGCCCTATGAAATAGTCTAGGAGGTCAAAAAAATGGCAAAATACCTGATAGTCGGGGGTGTTGCCGGTGGAGCGACAGCCGCTGCCCGGTTGCGTCGACTGGACGAGACGGCCGAGATCATAATCTTTGAACGTGGCGGCAGCGTATCCTACGCCAACTGCGGCCTCCCCTACCACATCGGTGGCGTGATCCCTGAGCGTGGGGGTCTGCTTTTGCAGACCGCCAAGGGCTTCTATGACCGCTATCGTGTGGAGGTTCGTTTGGGCCAAGAGGTCACCGCGATCGATCGTGCCAACAAGCGTGTCACGGTCAAGCGCTTGGATAGCGTTGATGGTGGGCAAGCAAGCTCTGGAGAAAGCTACGAGGAGGGCTACGACAAGCTGCTTCTCGCACCGGGAGCCCATCCGACAATGCCCGAAGCGGATGACGAGGCCAAGTCCCAGATCTTCTCCCTACATACCATTGCGGATATGGATAGGGTCATTGACTTCATTGACCAGCGTCAAGCCGCACGGGCTGTTGTGATTGGCGGCGGCTTCATCGGGCTGGAGACTGCCGAGAACCTGATCCAACGCGGGCTGGAGGTCACTTTGGTCCAGCGCTCCGGCCAGGTCATGCCACCGCTGGATGCGGAGATGGCTGGGCTTCTACATGAAAAACTGAAGGCCGGAGGAGTCAACCTGATGCTCAATAGTCCGATTCAAGGCATCCACAAAGATGGTGATGCCTTGAAGATCGAACTTGCCAGCGGCCAGAGCCTGAGCACCGACTTCATTATTGCTGCCATCGGCGTCAAGCCCCTGAACACCTTGGCGGTCGATGCCGGGCTGGCCATCGGCAAAAGCGGCGGTATCTCGGTCGATGCCCAAATGCGCAGCTCAGACCCTGACATCTATGCCGTCGGCGATGCGGTGGAGATCACCAACCTCGTAACCCAAGGTAAACAACCGGTGGCCTTGGCCGGGCCAGCCAACAAGCAGGCCCGGATTGCCGCTGACAACATCTGTGGCATTCCTTCGCTCTACAAGGGTTCGCAGGCCTCTTCCGTGCTCAAGGTTTTCGAAGCCACAGCCGCGATGACCGGTATCAATGAGAAACTCGCCAAGGCCGAGGGTCTGGACTACGATAAGGTCTATCTGTTTGGACCAAGCCATGCTGGCTATTATCCCGGCTCCCAAGAGATGCTCATCAAGGTGCTCTTCGAGAAGCCCAGCGGGCGCATCCTCGGGGCGCAGATCGTCGGACAGGAAGGCAGCGACAAGCGCGCTGATATTCTGGCCACCGCGATTCGCAGCGGCTATACGGCGACCGATCTGACCGAGCTGGAGCTTTGCTACGCACCTCCTTACAGCTCGGCCAAGGATCCGGTGATCGTGGCCGGGCTGATGATCGAGAATCTCTTGACCGGGAAGGTTTCCCAGTTCCATTGGCACGATGTCGCTGACCTGCCTCGGGACGGTTCCGTCCAGCTGCTGGACGTCCGGACTATGGACGAACACAGCCGTGGCGCCATCGAAGGATTCAAGAATATCCCCGTGGACGAACTGCGGGAACGCCTGTCCGAATTGGATCAGAAGCGGCCGGTCTATCTGCATTGTCAGAGTGGTTTGAGGTCCTATATCGCCACCCGGATATTGCTCCAGAATGGATTTAAAGCCCGCCATTTAAACGGCGGATACAAACTTTACAAGATGTTTATGCAAAAAGGCTGAAGCTGTTGCGCTTTGGCCACCAAAGGGGTGTGACTTTTCCGCTGGATCCTGAAATACGATCGGGTTGACGGTAGGATGTGAGTGAGTGAGTTGGTTGAAGCCTATTTCAGGAGGTCTTTTAGCCGTTTTAGCTTTTCGGGGTTCAGTCGGTCGCCCAAAGTCATGTGGGATTTGCCGGGTTCGGCCTCGGAGCTTGGTTTGACGTCTGACTTGAGGCTTGCTACTTCTGAATAAAAGCTGGATGTGGCCATCCGCGTCACCTTGTCTCCGAGGACTGTCCACTGCATGGTGGCATCGGAGGTCACCACCAACACCTCGTATCCATCCTCCACAGCCTTGTGGACACGTTGCTCGATTACGCTATCGGCTGAGAGCCCATATTCTGAAAAGATCACCTCGACCCTGTCGGAAAATGTGGGTTGGCCTTCAGAGAAACGGTTACCGCCGCCGTCGAAAACCACCAAAACCCGATAGTCATGGCCGGCAAAGATGCGGGCATCGTCAATCAGGGCCTCGCGGGCGGCATTGATGTGCTCGTCTCCATAGTCGGGCATGCGATCTCGCTGGTCTTGGTAGTACTGGCCATGACGTAAAACATTGAAACCGTCGATAATCAGGTACTTTTTATTCGACTTGGGACTCATTGTTGGCGGCGTCTCCACTCATAGAGTGCGACTGTGGCTGCCTGAGCCACATTCAGGGACTGAGTGCGGCCGAACTGTGGTATCTGAAACTCAAAATCACAGCTTTCGCGGACAAGTCGTGAGATACCCGTATCCTCCGCTCCCATGACCAAGGCCAGCCGGCCATCGAGAGGAGCCTGCCAGATGCCCTGCCCAGCGTGCTCGGTCACACCAGCTATCCAAAAACCGGCTTCCTTGAGTGTGGCCATAGCCGCCACAAGGTTCGGAACCTGAACGATGGGGATCCACTCCACCGCGCCGGCAGAAGTCCTGAAAACGGCATCATTGACCTGAGCAGCCCGGCGGTTCGGGATGATGATGCCGTCGGCCCCGACGACCTCGGCGCTACGGATCAGGGCACCGAAGTTTCCGACGTCCGTCAGGTGGTCAAGCACAAGTATCAGGGCCTGCTCCTTGCCAGCAGCCTTTTGGACCAAGTCGTGGATATCAGAATAACGATGATTGTAGGGCCTGTCTTGGGCCTGCTTGCTTTTCTCTCGCCACTCGCTCATGGTCGACCTCTTCCATCTTCTACTTGTTGATGCATCTTGTTGAACAGTCTGGGTTGAGTTTAACATCTTATTTGGACGCCCAGTCCCTGTGCCTAACGCGGGGGAATGGCTTTTTAAGGCTCGGATAACCGGGATCGATCTGCCAGCCCCTGTGCCTAACGCGGGGGGATGGCTTGCTTGGCAAGTCTGGGCAGGCCCAGACAAGGTTCCGGCGCTTCCCGATGCAGCATCACGTCTCAGGCTTTGATCAGGCGCGGCCCGCTGGCGGTGTCCTCAATTGTCAATCCGAGGGCGGTAATGCCATCCCGAATGGCGTCGGCCTGAGCCCAGTCCTTAGCTGCCCGGGCCTTAGCCCTGGCCTCCAATAACAGGGCGGCAGCTTCCGCAGCATCGGCTCCGGAAAACCCGAGCAACTCAGCTGCCAAGCCGACCAACCCGGCGGGTAAGCCCGTGCCATCTGCTGCCCCAGCAGTCAGATCGATGCCCAAAACTGCCAGGAGGGTGGTCAGGCACTCCCCGGCCTCAGCCAGCGCTTGGCGCAGCTCAGGAGCTCCTGCCAAAACAACAGGCTTTTCAACAGCTTGGGCCAACGCCTTGTTCAACATCCCTACCAAATCGTAGACAGCGGCAATTGCCCCAGCGGTGTTGAAATCATCATCCATTTGCTGGATGAATCGTTCCTCGGTCTCTTTGGTCTGTGAACGCAGGTTGTGGACGGTTTCTGCTGCTACCGATGTAGCTGCAGTCGCACCTTCAACGGCGTCTTCACCTTCAACAGCTGCCCCGGCAACTGCACCAGCAACTACCGCAGCAGTCGTACCCGCAGCAGCATCTGCGCCCTCAATGACGGCCGCATCCGTCGCCGCAACCGCACCATCTGCACTCGCACTCGCACCAGCACCAACATCCGCCGCTGCGCCAACCCCCGCATCTCGCCCAAGCAACCACTCCAAGTTCCGCAAGGACGTCTCGATACGGTCCAAAGCCGCCTTGGCCTCCTCCAGACGCTCTGGCGAGTAGTCAAAGGAGGACCGATAGTGGGTCTGGAGCATCAGCAGACGCAAGGCCTGCGGCTGAACGTGGGTCAAGACATCCTTGAGCAGCAAGAAGTTGCCCTCGGATTTGCTCATCTTCTCAGAATCGATGGTCAGCATGCCACCATGCAGCCAATAGCGGGCAAAGCCATCATGGCCGCAGCCCTCAGATTGGGCGATCTCGTTTTCATGATGCGGAAAGATCAGGTCATCGCCACCACCGTGGATGTCAAAGGTGCTGCCAAGGTAGCGCATGCTCATGGCGGAACACTCGATATGCCAACCCGGACGACCGGGGCCCCAAGGCGAGTCCCAAGCCGGTTCCCCCGGCTTGGCTGCCTTCCAGAGCGTGAAGTCCAAGGGGTCATGTTTGCCCTCGAGCACCTCCACGCGGGCACCAGCCAGCAGTTGATCGATATCACGGCCAGACAAGGCCCCGTACTCGGCAAAGGAGCGCACGGCGTAATAGACATCACCGCCGGACTGGTAGGCATGGCTCTGTTCGATCAGACAGCTGATCAGTTCGATCATCGTCTCGATCTCATCTGTGGCTCGCGGCCGAATCGTCGGATCAGCGATTCCCAGGTCCCGCATGACCGAGATGAAGGCCTCGCTGTACTCCGCGGCCACCTGGGCTGGGCTGCGCTTTTCCTCATGGGCCCGGTTGATGATCTTGTCATCAATGTCGGTCAAATTCTGGACGTAGCAGACCTCAAAGCCCCGATACTCCAAATAGCGACGGATCACGTCAAAAGAGATGAAGGTTCGAGCATTGCCAATATGGATGTGATTGTAGACGGTCGGACCACAAACATAGAATCCGATTTTTCCGGACACCAGGGGAACAAACTCTTCCTTCTGGCGACTGAGTGTATTGTAGAGCCTCATTGAAATCATCCTCACCGTGGTAGCAGTGGTCTGCTTGACCACTGCTCTGGCCTTATTTCCTGATCAGAGCAACCGCTGAAGCAGCGATCCCCTCCTCG
>JAIRUT010000069.1 GCA_031254255.1 Coriobacteriales bacterium | reverse complement strand
CACCATTTGCCAGGTTTTGCCAAGCTTTGAAGCCCGTGTATACCAAATTGGTGCCAAATGTTACCTTTTTGAGGGCTAAACCATCAATTGGCACTTTCCCAAGCATCGAAGATTATGCCACGAAGGATATCGCTTTCGCTGGCAATGTAGTGATCGATGCCTGCTAGCTCCAGCACTATCTCCAGAATCAATAGGCCGCCGATCACCACAGAAGCCCGAGCTGGTTCCAAGCCAACCACCTGCTGGCGCTTTGAGAGAGGCAGCGAGCAGAGTTGCTCGTTTGCAGCTTTCAACTCAGATAATGAGACCGAGCTACCGTGAACCTTCTGGGGATCATAGGTCACCATGTTGTCGCGGATCGAAACCACTGTCGTGGCGGTTCCGGCCACAGCGATAATGTGGTCAATGCCCCAAGCTTGTTCCTCCAGCTCCTTGAACCAGGGAGCCAACAGTGTGCGCGTAAATTGGCGCGCATCATCCAGCTCGCTGGCTTTCGGTGGATCACTATGCAGATAGCGTTCGGTGAGGCGACGGGCGCCGATGTTGAAGGAATGGCTTTGCCGAATGGAACTTTGGGCTAGATCTGAGGCCCAGTTGCTTGCCGCATTTGCATCTTTGTGGCCAGTGTCCATCTCGCCGGCGATCAGCTCCGTGGATCCACCACCGATATCGACGACCAGGATGTTTGAAGACAAAAAGGGGACGGTTCTTTTATGTCCTGAAGACAACCTTCCGTATGATCCGCCTGATTGTGCAGGACATAAAAGAACCGTCCCCTTTTTGTCTTCCAGATCGTCGATCTCAAAACCGCTCAGGGCGCCTAGAAAACTCAGGCGTGCCTCTTCGGCTCCGGTAACGATACGTGGTTGGATTCCCAACTGGCTCAAAGCCTGCAACAGCTCATCACTGTTTTGGGCATCACGAAAGGCGGAGGTTCCAACGGCGACGAGTTTGACCTGCTGTTCTTCTGCATGTGCAGCTGCGCAGGCCAAGTATTTGCGACAGGTTTTCAGCACCCGCTGGATGGCCTCTAGGCTGATCACTCCTGTGGAATCCAAGTCCTGACCCATGTGGGTGATCTGGGTCTCCCGCAACAGCTCGTGGATGCCAATTGAGCCGACCTCGGCGATCAACAGGCGCGTGGTCACCGTGCCAAAGTCGAAGGCGGCAATCCGTTGGCCGCCAAGTGAAAGCTGCAGGGGTTGTGCGGGAGGTTTCAAAGTCATCTCAATCCTTCTGTATTGGTATTGGCGAGTTATCCAGCAGTTTCACGGGCTGCGTTTTTCGCGCCTTCAACTGCTCCAACAAAAATTTGTATATAGTATAGCAGCCATATAAAATTGCCCAGGAAGCGAAGCCCCGAGTCGGCCAGAGGTCAAGATGCAAAAACTGAGATCATTATCCATAAACTCCTTCACCCTGAAAATCATCGCCATCATTGGGATGACGGCTGATCACATCGGCAATGCCTTCATGTACCAGCTTCCTTTTGTCGCCCGTTGCCTGCTCTTCCTGCCGGGTGGCCTGACCTTCCCGATCATGGCCTTCCTGCTGACCGTCGGATACCAACACACCCGCGACGTTGGCAAATATGCACTGCGCCTGGCGATCTTTGCGGCGATTTCGGTGTTTCCATTTTTCTGGGTTTTAAGCAACGAGTTCAGACTGAACGTGCTTTTTACCCTGCTACTCGGCCTGCTGGTCATTTGGGCAGACGATCGCCTGAAAAACCGCATCCTCTTCTGGGGCATTGTGGTCTTGGCCATCGTGGCAAGCCATTGGTGCGATTGGAGCTACATCGGCGTGCCGATGATCCTCCTCTATCACCGCCTGCGCAACCGCGGCATGCGGGCGTTTTTGCCAATTGTGCTAGTTTGGATATACGCCTTGAGCAACGTGGTGCAGATCTTGGGAATGCAGATGGATCCCAGCATCAGCAGCGTTGTGGTTAGTCGGGTCTGGAGCTTTTACACTCCGCAGCTCTTCTACTCCTTCATCGGCGCAACAGCGACCATTTTCCTGGTTTATTTCTACAATGGGGAAAGAGGCCGGCCGCTCAAGTATTTTTTCTACGCCTACTATCCGCTGCATATCACGTTGATTGGCGTGGTCTTTGGCCTGGTCACCAGCAACTGGATTCCCGGATGGCTGCCCTGGATCACAGGGGGCTGAGGCGGGCTTAGAACCAGCGAATACGCGAAAACCCCCTGTTCTCATGAGGAGGGTAGGAGAGAAACAGAGGGTCTTCGCGTCAAGCTGTTGGAGGGCCATTCCTAAGCTTGCTTGCTGAGAGATGGACGGTCGGATGGGAAACCAAGGAAAGAAAGGATTGTGGGATGAATCACAAGGAGGAAGAGCCAACCCTGGGGGGGGGCGTTGCTTTCCCGTCCGACCTTTAGCGTAAGGAAACACGCTTTATATTCCCTTATCAACTGATCTAATGATAAAACCCCAATGCCAGTGTCCAGTCAGACAAATGTCAGGAACATGCAAAAAGTGCGGTTCTTATCCAATAAAGGATAGAACGACGGCATCTGGAGCGGTGGCTCAGGTGATGGTGGTACTTGCAGATACCACCAAATACCACCTGTAATTGTTCGTCAAAATTGCTGGATCGTGAAACCTGCGCACTCTTTCGTCGATACATCCAAGTAGAGGATGACGCGTATTGATGAGGGCAAGTCATAGATAAAGAGCCTGTATTCATTTGTTGTGAAGATCTGGGGAACGATTTCTACCCCATTGATGGGGGCAAGTTCCTCGGGGCTGGGAACAAACCCACTTTGGATTTTCAGCAGGCCGATGAATGAGTACCCATATTGTTTTTGAAAACTGGTGTCGATGGTTCGGAAGTGGTCGTAGAGGATTGCCTGGTTGTTTTGGTCGACTTCCTGAGTTGTAGTATGGACAAAGGCCCAGAGGCTCATGTTCTCGTTGACGGGCAAGTAATGTGGGTTTATCGTGGCGTTAGCATTGGATTCGGGTTGATCGGAGCTTGTTGAGTTTTGCACTGAATCTGTTGCATTCTGCGCAGAAATATCTTCGCTAGTTCCTGTTCCTGTTCCTGTTCCCGCTCCTGTTCCTGTTTGCCCGGAGTCACTGGCATTGGAGTTTGTCTCCGTGCTTTCGGACTGGCTATTAGCGCTGATGGAGCTGTTGGCATCTTGTGTGCTGGAATCGGCAACAGTGCCCTGACTGTCAGAGCCCTGACTGTCAGTGGTTTTGCTGTTTGTATCGGTTGCCGAAGGTGGCAAAGCAAGATTCACCTTCTGATAGCCCGGGTTCAGTATCAACAAAGAAATCACATTGCCCTGCAGGTCAACTGCACAGCGCAGGTCAGCCACTCCATCACGGTCGAGATCCTTATCCATCAAGACAAGGCAGCTCTGGACAGTATCGCTGACTATCTGCAGGTAGACGAAGGAGGAGAGCAGGTCGTCGCGATAACGAGGGTTGGCCTGAATATCAAACCCGCGGTTTTCAAGGACGGCCAACAGGTAGTCCAACACCTTGTGATCATTGATCAGACTCTGCTCAGCTGTAGTCAGCGGCCGCACGTTGTTGCTGTCGTATTGATCCCACGGATAGAGGTGGACAGGCTCATCAAAAACATCCTGGCTTTCTTCCGACCCGGTTGGCGCCTCGAGTCCGACGACTTTATTTTCGTATTGACCGATCAGCGGGTAGAGCTGGGTTGGGAGGATAGTACCGGCTGCAAGGATGATCACCGTCAGAACTATCGTCAAGATATTGCCCCAGTGCTTCCTCATTTTGCATCACCCTCAAGACTGACCAACTGAAAATCGACGTAGACGGTTGTACCGGCGCCCGATTCGCTGGTGATTTGGAGCTCACTGCCATGGGCGCGGGCGATCTCGGCGCAAAGCGCCAGACCAAGGCCGGCGCCACCATGCTTGCGGGTTCGAGCCTTGTCCAGCGTGAAGAAGGGCTCGGAGATCTGGGCGATCTTTTCGGGCGGAATACCGATCCCACTGTCGCTGACTGAGATTCGTAACTTTCCCTCGCTTCCTTTTCCTGACTTGTTGTTCTCCACCTGTTCGAGTTCTACCGTCACCTTGCTCGGTATGCCCTCCTTCTTGCCAGATTCCACGGATTCCGTCGCCGCTTTGTCCGACTTGGCACCCTTTCCCTCTTTCATGTCGCTGTTCGCAGCGGCAGGTTCGGCAAAAGCTGTTGGAAGGGCTGCTACCACAATGTCCGATCCCGAGGTCGAGGCTTTGATGGCGTTATCGATCAGGTTGTAGAGCAGGGATTTCAGCAACTCCACGTCAGCTCGAACCGTGATCTCTCCATTGGGCATGTCGCATATCAGGTTCATTTTATGCAACAAAAA
This sequence comes from Coriobacteriales bacterium, assembly GCA_031254255.1. Classification (GTDB taxonomy): domain Bacteria; phylum Actinomycetota; class Coriobacteriia; order Coriobacteriales; family UBA8131; genus WRFC01. The sequence goes on along the minus strand of JAIRUT010000069.1, from coordinate 936 downwards.
GACAGGCTGAAGGGTTATGGCCAGCTCCGATATCAATCCGTTCAGTTCGACATCCGAAAGATTTGGAGCAAGGGAGCCGACAGACAGGAGTTCCATCAGTTTGCCCGAAAGGCTCTGTAGGCGTTTGGTCTCGCTGACGATGATGTTGGCATATTCGCGCCGTTGATCGTCGCTGACCGACTTTTGGATGCGCAGGATGTCGGCATATCCGAGAATTGAGGTCAGCGGGGTCTTCATTTCATGCGCCAGATTGCCGATGAAGATCTTGCGGGATTCGGCCAACTGTTCAAGCTCGTTGACGTTGTTTTGGATCGAGGTAGCCATGGAGTTCAGGTTGCGGGCAACCTCAGTCAACTCATCGTCACCCCGGACGGCAGCGCGTTTGTCCAGTTCACCGGAGGCGATTCGGCGCGTTGTGGAGGACAAGCTGCGTAGTGGTCGGAGCAGCCCGCGGACAACCAGAAGCAAAATACCGGCAACGATCAGGGCAGATATTATGCTGACCAGGCGCACCTGATCGAAATCGGCTTGGAAGAGCTTGTAAGTTGAGGTGATATCGGTGGAGCTCACCAGTTTGTAAGTCAGGTCATTTATCTGCAGACTGGAGACAATCAGCAGATAGTCGCCGTCTTCGGCACTGACGATTGTCGAGCTGTAGTCCGGGCTCTGGAGAAGATTCTGCTCGGCCTCCAAGGTCGGGGTTTTTGTCTTGTAGATGATGTTGGAATCCAAGAAAAGCGTGGCATTGTATAAATCACTATTGCTCTGCTGCCCAAGGGTATCTTTGAGCAACCTCTGAGTGCGATCATCGGTCAGGGTCAGGGTTCGTTCGGTCAATTTTGTGTAGAAGATGCTATTTTGGATATCGAAGATCAGGCGATTGTGATGGATTCGAGCGGCTTCCTGTTCTCGAAAAATGATCTGATCATGATTGTT
>JAIRUT010000001.1 GCA_031254255.1 Coriobacteriales bacterium | reverse complement strand
CAGGTGCCAGAGGTGCCCGCTCTCGTCAACATGCTGAACCTCGTCATCAGCCAAAGCCGTCGTGCAGCGGGGGCACCAGTTGATGATCCTGTAACCCCGGTAGATCAGGTCATTGTGATACCAATCGACAAAAACCTTGCGGATGGCCTTGACGTAGTTCTCGTCCATCGTGAACTTCTCATCGGAATAATCACAGCTCGCACCGATGCCCTTGAGCTGCTCGATGATCGTTGATCCATACTCCCGACGCCACTCCCAGCAAGCCTCAAGAAAACCCTCGCGGCCGACATCAAAGCGGGTCTTGCCGGCCTTAGCCAGCTTGCCCTCGACACGGTTTTGGGTGGCGATACCAGCATGGTCGGTGCCGACGATCCAACGCGTGGGCTGACCCTGCATGCGTGCCCGCCGGATCAGGATGTCTTGCAAAGTGTTGTTCAGGGCATGGCCCATGTGCAACATGCCGGTGATGTTCGGCGGCGGGATGACGATCGTGTAGGAGGGTTTTTCCGGATCAGCAAATCCAGCAGCGTCACGCTGGAAATAACCCGCATCCAGCCAAGTCCTGAAGAGTGCAGCCTCGGTGGATGCGGGGTCATAGTTCTTGGGAAGTTCAGACACGCTAGTCCTTTCGTTTGCCATTGGGCATCAATCTGTGAAATGCTATCAGGGAAAATAATAGCACTCCGGCGCTTGGCGCCTCCTGTTGGCTGTCCATATGTTTGGAAGCCAACCTTGCGTTAGTCGTCAGTCGCCGAATTCGTTGACCTCTGCTGAGCCATCGACTGGATACAGCCAACTTTGTGCGCTAGTCTTCAGCCGCCGAATTCCTCCGGGGCCCGCCTGCTTACCGAGTCGGCATCTTCCGTGTCCGCTGCTCGGATCGCTGCGCGGCGGATCTTGCCGTTTACGGTCTTTGGCAGGGCATCTATATAGGAGACGATACGCGGATACTTGTAAGGAGCAGTCTCTTGCTTGACCCATTCCTGGAGTTCGGCGGTCAGCTCATCGCTGGGCGTGTAGCCTGCTGCCAGCACAACAGTAGCCTTCACGGTCGTGCCCCGCAGGGGGTCCGGCACACCGGTGATGGCGCATTCCGCGACTGCCGGATGCTCAATCAAGACGCTTTCGATCTCAAATGGGCCGATGCGATAGCCACTGGACTTGATGACATCGTCATTGCGCCCGACATACCAGTAATATCCCTCTTCATCCATCCAGGCCAAGTCGCCGGAATGATACCAGCCGTCGCATATCGCCTCAGCCGTCTTTTTCGGATCACGATAGTATTCCAACAAGATCCCCGGCGGATATGGCTGATCGGGATCTCCCGTATTAGTGCGGATGCATATTTCGCCGGTCTGGCCCATGGCGCATTCCTTACCGTCCTCATCCAGCAGTCGAGTATGGTAAAGCGGCAAGGGACGACCCATGGAACCCGGCTTGGGTAGCATCCTGTTGATGTTGCAGATGGTAACAGGTGTCTCCGTTTGGCCAAAGCCCTCAAAGATGTAGAGCCCAGTATGTTTGCGCCAGCTTTCGAAGAGATCCGGACTGAGGGCTTCGCCAGCGGTCACGGAGTGCTCGATAGAGCTGAGGTCGTAGTCGCCCAGGTTTGGTATATTCATAATCATTCTATACATTGTCGGCGGGACACAGAAGGTGGAGATTTGATACTTCTGGATCAAGGCACAGATCTCCTCTGGGACAAAACGGTCAAAATCGTAGGTGAAGATGGCGGCTTCCATTACGAATTGCCCGTAGAGCTTGCCCCAAACAGCCTTGCCCCAACCGGTGTCGGCAATCGTGAAGTGGATTCCCCCGTCGCTTCTGATCTGCTGCCAGTGGCGGGCGGTACCTAAGTGACCCAAGGAATAGCTACTGTCATGTAGCACCATCTTGGGATTGCCGGCGGTTCCGGAGGAGAAGTACATGATCATTGGATCCGCGGCCTTGGTCGGACGTCTCGTGAATTCAGCACTGGCCGCCAAAACCTCGGTATTGAAGTCCAGCCAACCTTCACGTACTGCCGGCATACTGCAGATTCCATCAGGGCCGGAAAGCCTGCTATCATCAGGTGTATTTCGAGAACCGACACCGCCGCCACCGCCATTGACGAGGATCCGTGTTTTCAGGCTCGGGCAGTTCGCGAAGGAATTGTCGACTACATCTGCTATGTCCCCGACATCAGTGCAGACCACAGTGGCGATGTCGGCACTGTTGACGCGGTACTCGAGATCGTGTTCTTTGAGCATAAAGGTCGCCGGAACCACAACCGCCCCGATTTTGGTCAAAGCGAGGGCCATGAACCAGAACTGATAGTGCCGGCGCAGGATTACCAATACAAGATCGCCGGCCTTGACGCCAGTCGAGACCAGGAAGTTCGCAGTCTTGTCACTCCAGTACTTCAGGTCAGCGAAGGTGAAACAATGCTCCTCCCCTTCCGGATTGCACCAGACCATGGCTGGGCGATCCGGCTCAGCCTCGGCAATATCATCAACTATATCGTAGGCAAAGTTGTAATCCTCAGGCCAATGCAGCTTGAAATGGACCAACAGGCCGTCTTCGTCGTAGTGCTCATCAACATAGCGCTCATATAATTTTCTCATAATTTGCTTAATCTCTTTCTATTATAAACAAATATGCCAATATATCTTATAAAATAAGTAAATCATGCATTAACAAAAGCAGACTGTTCAGCTACTCCTTGCCCGCTCAAGATATCTCGACGAAGTCTTCCGTATGAGTGTCGTTGGGCTTCAATACTATCGCCAAAAACATGCAGGGCTCACCACCGATGGCGATCATGCCGTGCCCTCGGGACGAGTCGTAGAAGAGCGTGTCACCTGGCTCCAGCTCTTCGATATGGTCCTCAAAGGCAAAACGCAGACGGCCGCTGATCACGTAGTCCAGCTCTTGGCCGGTATGGGAGCTGAGATGGATCGGCTGGTTTTGCTCCTCCTCTATATAAGGTGCGGTGACTATAAAGGGCTCACAGAGCTTGTCTTTGAAAAAGGGCGCCTGGTGCAGATATTCAAAACCAGCCCGACGCTTGACGGAAAGGCCTTGTCCAGAGCGGACAAGGGAGTAGCCGGTCAGGTGCGGGGCCTCTCCAGTCAGAAGCTCAATCATGTCGACGCCGAATCTGTCGGCGCACTTGTAAAGGAAGGTAAAGCTAAGGTCGCTTTTTCCGGACTCTTGGTCCAGATACTCCTCCTCACTTCGACCGGTAGCGATTGCCATATCGGCTGGAGTCAGCCCCAAATCCTCTCGCAGCGAGCGGATTCTTTGAGAAATCTCTGTCATCTTTGGTTTCATAAGTATCCCTCGAATCATCGGTTTATTGCTATGGAAGTTTTACGGTGCCTATGTGCTGATCGGCCATTTCGTAACATCGAAGATGTATTTTTCTCGGAAACGATCAATCAATCGGTGCTTGTTCCACCCGATCATTTATTCATAGATAGACTACCAGAAGCGCAGCAGAGATTGTGTCATTGCTGTAAAATCGTATTAAGTTGCAGTGGGACATGTGGCCGCGCTTCAAGTCCATCCCTCCAGAAGGCCTTGAAGTGAGGAAAGTCCGGACTCCAAAGGGCAGGATGCCAGCTAACGGCTGGGCGGAGCGATCCGACGGAAAGTGCCACAGAAAAGAAAACTCTCCCACCCCGTTTTGCGGAACAGGAGAAAAGCTGAAACGGTGCGGTAAGAGCGCACCAGCGCATTGGCAACAATGCGGCTTGGCAAACCCCATCCGGAGCAACGGCAAATAGGAGTGGCTAAGATCGGCCCGATCGACACTCGGGTTGCCCGCAAGAGGTCAGTGGCGACACTGTCCCCAGATAAATGGCCACACAAGACAGAATCCGGCTTATCGTCCCACTGCAGCCCTTTAATGCGCTTCAATGCAATCACCTATGACCCAAAGGCAATCCATTAGCGCACAAGCAGTGAGACGCCTTCGAATTCTGGTGGGCTGGGGAGGTTCATTGTGTCCAGTAACGTGGGGGCAATGTCTGCTAGCCGGCCCTTCAGTTTGTGATTCAGGGACCATCTGCGATCTTGGCCTTCGGATTCCTTGCAGAGCAACACGAATGGTACTGGGTTTAAGGAATGGGCTGTCCAGACTGTGCCATCTTCGGCGAACATCTGGTCGCAGTTGCCGTGGTCGGCTGTTACCAGGGCGATGCCGTCCTGCTTAAGTATCTCATCTACCACCTGTTTGAGCAGGCCGTCTACTGCTTGGACGGCCGTCTTTGCGGCCTCCAGGTTGCCGGTGTGACCCACCATGTCTCCATTGGCATAGTTCACTATGTAGACATCGGCGCGCTGCTCTCGGATAGCCGTTGTTAGCGCTGTGGTGACTTCCGGTGCACTCATCTCTGGTTGCAAGTCGTAAGTTGCCACCTTGGGGCTGTTGATAAGGATGCGTTCCTCCCCCGGTTTTGCCTCCTCAATGCCACCATTCAGGAAGAAGGTGACGTGGGCGTACTTCTCAGTTTCAGCGATATGCAGCTGCTTGAGCCCGAGGTTGGAGAGGTAGTCTGCCAGGACATTTTCTGGGAAGCTTTTTGGGAATGCGACTTCTGCTTCGAAGCGTTCCTCGAACTCCGGATCATATTCGGTCATGCAGATATACCGGATTTTTGGAAAATGCGAGCGCTGGAAGCCATCGAACTTTGGGTCTATGAAGCTGCGGGTCAACTCACGGGCACGATCCGGGCGGAAGTTGAAGAAGACCAGGGTGTCGCCGTCGCCTACTCCTTGATTGTTGAGGGATATGGGTGTAATAAATTCATCTGTAATGCCAGCAGCATAGGAGGCTTTCAGCACTGCGATGGGATCAACCGGAGCACCTAGACGAAGGCCACTGCCGGATTTCAGAGCAGCATCCAAGGCGGTGGTGTCGCTCAATGAATATAGTGGCAAGGTTTCAGGATCCGCAATTGCCTTGTAGGCCTCAGCTACCCGCTCCCAGCGCTTGTCTCTGTCCATTGCGTAATAGCGTCCACAAAGCGTGTTTATCCTGGCATCCAAACTGGGGTTGGCACTGTTTAACTTATCCAAATAACTGCATAGACGAGCAAGGTAAGCCACTCCTGAAGTTGGGGAGACATCACGTCCATCAAAGAAAGCATGGACAGCGATTTGTCGAACACCCTTTTCTACAGCCAAGTCAAGTAAAGCTTCAAGGTGGGCTTGTTCGCTGTGTACTCCCCCATCGGAGAGTAGACCGAAGATGTGCAGGGTGTTTCCGCTACCACCAGAAGCAGCCAGCATTGCGAAGGCATCAGCAAAGACCGGATTTTCCCTCAGTGTCCCGTCCTCGATGGCCACATCGATCCGGGTCAGCTCTTGGTTCACGACCCGCCCGGCACCGATATTCAGGTGCCCGACCTCAGAGTTTCCCATCTGGCCTACAGGCAGGCCAACTGCCCGCCCCGATGCTTGGAGGGTCACGCAGGGCCAACGGGTGTCGCTGAATAGCTCGTGTAGGTACGGGGCGTTAGCCGAAGCGAGGGCATTGCCAGTCCCAGACTCGGTTATGCCAACTCCATCCAGTATGGCAAGTAATACCGGAGTTCTAATGTCTTGGTTCATTTCCCATATCTCCAAGTTTTGGC
>JAIRUT010000056.1 GCA_031254255.1 Coriobacteriales bacterium | reverse complement strand
CTTTCCAGAAGATCATTCTCGAGTTAAACAACAGTTCCCAGAAATACTGATAGCCTGCATTTAGAAAACAAGGGAGAGGGGTTAAAGTAAGCTGGAAGTATTGTAGGATTGCGGGTTTTCCCAGTTCACCCTTCGATACCCTGGTAAATATCCTGTAAAATGAGCTTTTGTACGTTTGAGCCCGGCTATCGCTTGAATATCTTCTGCTGTACATTTACAATCTGATGGTCAGATTACTTAAAAGGAGTGAAAATATGCCATTGCCACAATTATCACCAGAAGCACGTGCGGAAGCCCTTGAGAAGGCGAAACTAGCCAGGAGTGCCAGAGCTGCCCTGCGTGCCCAGATAAAGAGCGGCGAGAAGAAGATTGCAGATGTCTTGGTGGAGAAGGATAATCCGGTCATCGACAAGATTAAAGTCTTGAACCTCATTGAGTCCCTGCCTGGGTATGGCAAGGCGAAGGCCCTTAAGCTTCTGGATGAGTTAGGTATCTCTGAGACAAGGCGTGTCAAGGGTTTAGGGGAAAAGCAAAGGGCTGCCCTTATTGAACGTTTAGGGTAATCTATGGTAACAACCGGAAAGCTGTTTGTGGTTTCCGGGCCATCAGGAGCTGGCAAGGGGACGCTATTGGCGCGAGTTCTTTCAGCAGCTGATAACTTTGCCCTGACTGTCTCAGCCACAACGCGTAAACCACGCAAAGGGGAAAAGGACGGGGTTCAGTATTATTTCCTATCTGAAGAAAAGTTCGATGAATTGATCCGTGATGACAGATTGCTCGAATGGGCATCTGTCCACGGAGCATATTATGGGACTTTAAAGAGTGAAGTAAAACGACATCTTGCGGCAGGATTGAATGTTGTGCTGGAGATTGACCTTCAAGGTGCCAGGCAGATTCGGGCAAAGATGCCGGAGGCTGTTTTGATTTTCATTATGCCCCCAAGCATTGAGGTGCTGAGGAGTCGCTTAGAGAAGCGCGGTACGGAAAGTTCAGAACAAATCACTAGGCGCTTGGAGACAGCGCGACTGGAGATTCAAAGCGCGGACGAGTTCGATACAGTGATCGTCAATGACGATTTAGCAGTAGCACTAGCTCAATTGTTGCAATTTGTGCACTCAATGCATGATACTGTGACAGGTTGACGATGCTTGATACTCGAATCAGATGAGTGTCAAGCTGAAATGTTTTTAAAACGAGAAAGTTAGGTTTTTGAGAATGTCACTTATGCAACCACCCATTGATGATCTGCTGGACAAGGCCGATAACGACAAGTTCTTGCTTTGCGCCGTCGCCTCCGAACGGGCACGGGATATCAATGACATGATGCGCGGACAGCGTGATCGTGCTATTGCTCTACAGTCGGCCACAGAGATTGCCAAGATGTCAGGGCGCAAGGCCCTTTCCATGGCGATGGATGAGATATATCGCGACGAGGTGGGATATGACCGCCGACGTTACGATAACGAGTCAGATTAACGGCGAGGCTATACCGGTCTGCTTGATCCATTACCACGAGGTGGGCCTGAAGGGTCGCAATCGGTCCTACTTCGAAAAACTCCTGCAGAAAAACATTGCTTTGCGGCTGCGGGCTCTGCCGGGATCTGCGGTTGATGCTGCGTATTTGCAGCCTGCAGATGAACATGTTGGTTCCGGCTTCTTGAATGATCCGGCGGTTGCGCCATCAGTCCCTTCTATTCCCGTGCCTGCCAACGCCAAGGTCAGGCGTATTTCTGGTCGCCTGCTGGTTCGCTTTGCTGACATGCCGGCTGCCTTGTCGGCTGCTCCTGAATTGGCCCAGGTTCCGGGTGTCGTGCGGGTCTCTGTGGGTTTGAGTTTACCTCAGGATCTAAGTTTAATTCACGAATATGCACTCAAAATTATGGCCAGCTGCGAGCCTTACGCAAGTTTCAAGGTTGCAGCCCGTAGAGCCAACACTAATTTTCCGATCGACAGCATGGAGCTGAACCGGATTATCGGTGGAGAGCTCTCGGAGGCGCTGCCGGAAAAGAAGGTTCAGATGAAGGATCCTGACCTTTGCCTGCATGTCGAGATGATTGAGGGTAAAGCCTTTGTCTATGCTCAGACAGTCTCCGGAATCGGAGGACTGCCCGTGGGTTCAGCGGGTTCGGTGGTCTGCTTGCTTTCATCTGGAATCGATTCACCCGTGGCTGCTTGGCGGATATTGCGCCGGGGAGCGGAGGTCATAGGTCTGCATTTTTCCGGACGTCCGGAGACAAATGCTGGGTCTGAATATCTGGTCGCCCAGATAGCTGAGTGTTTGATACCCTTCGGAGGCCTGAAGAAGCTGGTGGTCGTACCTTTCGGCAGCTTCCAGCGCCAGATTGCCGAGTCTGTGCCACCTTCATTGAGAGTAATCTTCTACCGTCGCTTGATGTTTTGTGTGGCGGAAACGGTGGCTGAGCGCGAGAAGGCCAAGGCCTTGGTGACCGGAGAATCCCTCGGCCAAGTTGCCTCGCAGACCCTCGACAATATTCGGGCGACTAATTCAGTCTGTCAGCTTCCAGTCCTCAGGCCGTTGATCGGATCGGACAAACTGGAGATTATCGAGCAGGCAGAACGAATCGGTACCTTCCCCATATCTTCACAAACTGCCGATGATTGCTGTACACTTTTCATGCCGCGAAATCCTGAGACACACGCCAGATTGGGCGAAGTTGAACGGATCTGGGAAGGGCTTCCAGTCGCGGAATGGATTGAGGAGATCATTAATACGTTAGAGTATGTGGATATTACTGGTTTAAACTGAGCCTCCGGTTGGCCTATGCCTGATTCAGGCAGATGGCCGAAGCCGGTAAACAAACGAGGTGCGTTTTGCTGGCGCATTTTCACTGACAATGAATGAGGATCTGATCTGAATGGAATGGCTGGAGCTGCTGAAGGCGGCATTTATCGGGTTGGTCGAGGGAATCACCGAGTGGCTGCCGGTTTCATCAACCGGGCACATGATCTTAGTTGACGAATTCATAAAGTTGAATGTCTCTTCAGATTTCAAGTCACTGTTTTTGGTTGTGATCCAATTGGGTGCGATCATGGCTGTAATAATCCTCTACTTCCAGCGTTTAAACCCCTGGTCGCGCAAGAAGACGGACTTTGAGCGTCGGGATACATGGAGCCTCTGGGGCAAAGTGATAGTTGCCTGCATACCTGCCGCAATCATCGGAGTCCTGTTTGACGGCTGGGTTACTGACAACATCGTCAACAAATCAGTGGTCGGGGCTGTTGTGGTGGCTACTGCCTTGATTGTCTACGGTATCGCCTTCATCATTATTGAGGCTTGGCAGACCCGTAAACAAGGGAATCAACCCATTGGTAGACACAGCAAGTTTGCCGACAGAAAGGTTTCATCCGGGTTTGCTGACGCTGAAGGCAAAACTCTTTCGGTGACCCTGCGCTCTGAGCAGTCTAAGTCTTTGACTTTCAAGCGGGCGCTCGCCGTAGGCTTTTTTCAATGTCTGTCAATCATTCCTGGAACATCTCGTTCTGGCGCTACCATTATCGGAGCCAGAATACTCGGCATCTCCAAGAAGGATGCCGCCGAGTTCTCCTTCTTTTTGGCGATTCCTGTAATGTTTGGATGGAGCGCACTTAAGGTAGTCAAGACATTCTTCATCGACTCCATTTCGCTGAGCAGCACAGAATGGGCGGTTTTGGCGGTTGGAGTCTTGGTGAGCCTGCTCGTTTCAATAGTTGGGATTCGCTTCTTGATGAACTTTATCCAAAGGCACAGCTTTGCTGCATTTGGCTGGTATAGGATCATTCTTGGCATTGTTGTTATTGTCTATTTTGCGATTGTCTGGTTTACTTCAACTACACCGGCTGCCTGAAAGCGAGTTGAAATGTTACTTTATTATCGCAGGAAGAGCGCTATACTTTAGGTAGCCTCATTCTTGAGACCGGTCATTTCGATGGACCGACAGGCGTGAAAAGGGAGCCCAAGAATAACAGGTCGGACAGGTATCCTCCGATTAGGATGAGGAAGCTGGAACATCTGGTGCGGGTACCCACCTTTAGAGGTGGGTTCATCCTTCCCGGCTTGAGGATGGGGTGTTGAAATAAAGCGTCCTCGACTTCTTGTCAAGTCGAGGACGTTTTTTGTTACAATACTTGGAACAGAACTAGCTGCCAAATGAATTGACTGGCCTTCCAATTGACTGGTTTTCCATAAATTCAGAAAGAAGCATAAATGAGTTTTCGTGCCCCAAAAGGGACTAATGACTTGATTGCCCAAGATGCTTGGGGCTACCTGAATATCTGCAAGCAGGCGGCTGAGATTTTCTTTCGCTATGGTTATCAACCGATTCAAACACCGACGTTTGAGTCCCTGGATGCTTTCGTGCGCGGAATTGGATCGGCTACTGATGTCATTGGCAAGGAGATGTTTTACGTCAACTCGGCGACCAGTCTGGAGAAGCTGATTGCAGGTGTTGAACTGAAGGCTGACGAGCGTTTAGCCCTGCGTCCGGAGATGACCGCTGGTGTTGCTCGTGCCGTGCTGGAGCGTGGCGTTGTTGTTGCAGATGGGCCGTTGGTCAAGCTGCATTATGCGGGATCGATGTTTCGCCACGAACGTCCTCAGAAGGGGCGCCTGCGCGAGTTCCATCAGATTGGTGCGGAATGTATTGGATCTGCCGAACCGACTGCTGACGCTGAAGTGATAATGATGTTCATCCACTTCTTCGAAAGCCTTGGCTTGCCCAAAGAGCGCTTCACGCTCTTGCTCAATTCCATGGGTGACGAGCATTGTCGGCCAGCTTACCGTGAGCAGGTCAAGCAGTATGTCCTGGATCATGCTGGCCAGCTTTGCGAGGATTGCCTTCGCAGGGCGGATACCAACCCGCTGCGGGCTTTCGACTGCAAGAATCCCAATTGTCAAAGCATTATGGCAGAGGCGCCGGTAATTACCGATGCTCTTTGCCCGGAGTGTGCTGATCATTATGCAGAGGTCAAACGGTTGCTGGATAAGGCCGGTATTACCTATGTTGAGGATCCTTATCTGGTGCGTGGCCTGGACTACTACACAAGGACAGTCTTTGAGCTACAAAGCGATGATGGTCAGGGCGCTCAAAACGCTCTTGGTGGAGGCGGTCGCTACGATCGGTTGTTGCAGGAATTCGGTGACAAGTCCATCCCGGGGCTGGGTTTTGCGATTGGCTGTGAGCGCCTGCTGATGGCCTTGGAGTCGCGCGGATTGAAGGCGGTCATGCCCAGTGTTCAGGTCTATCTGGCTGCGGCCAGTGATGATGCCAGACCTACAGTCTTTTTGCTGGCTGATGAGTTGCGTCGGAATGCTTTCAGCGTGGAGATCGACCACCAGAGCCGCTCTTTGAAGTCCCAGCTGAAAAGTGCCGATCGTCTTGGCGCTGAGTATCTGGTAGCTATCGGCTCGGACGAGCTGAGCTGCGGTGTCGCCACGCTGCGCAGTTTACGGGAAGACTTCAGTGTTGAATTTGGCTTGGCGGATGCTGTGCAGAATTTATGCATAATAATGCAAAAAAATAAGTGTTAATTACGAAGAATATAAAATTTTATAATCATTATAAGTAACAAATCAGGAGAAGGAACACTCAAGAATGGAACCAAACAACACAGACAAGACCCCCCGACACACCTCGTCGTTTCTCGCCGATACCAACGGTGAAGCCCTCCAGCTGCTTAACGAACATTGCCAGCATAGCGTGATCTGCGGTCAGCTGACGGCGACTGATGCTGGCAGCGACGTGACTTTGACCGGCTGGGTCGACCGTCGTCGTGACCATGGTGGTCTGATCTTCGTAGATCTTCGCGATCGCAGTGGGGTTACACAGGTGGTTTTTGACCCCGAACACATCGATGCCGAGGGCTTTGCAGCTGGCGAGACAATGCGTCCAGAGTGGGTGATACTCGTAGATGGCAAGGTGCGCCTGCGTCCGGAGGGCACTGTCAATCCGAGCATGCCCACCGGTGAGGTCGAGGTGCTGTTGGACAATGTGAAAATCCTGAATTCAGCTAAAACACCGCCTTTCCCCATTGAAGACGGTATCGATACCGATGAACTGACGCGTCTGCGCTGGCGCTACTTGGACATCCGTCGTCCCGAGGTCTTGCGGGCACTGGTCTTGCGCAGCAAGATCACGGCAGCTATTCATCGGGCCATGGACAAACGCGGCTTTATCGAGGTGGAGACCCCGATACTCGGGCGTTCGACACCGGAGGGTGCCCGAGACTTCTTGGTGCCCAGCCGACTGAACCACGGTAACTTCTACGCCCTGCCCCAAAGTCCCCAGCTGTTCAAGCAGCTCCTGATGGTCGGTGGCATCGAGCGCTATTATCAGATCGCCCGTTGCTTCCGTGATGAGGATTTGCGTGCCGACCGCCAACCAGAGTTCACACAGCTTGATGTGGAGATGAGTTTTATTGATGAAGAGGACATGCTGGGTCTGATTGAAGGCGTGATGGCTGATGTGTTTGCAGCGGCTGGTTTTCATCCGAGTTTTCCGCTGAAGCGCTTGAGCTATGCCGAGTCCATGGATCGCTTTGGTAACGACCGTCCGGACACCCGCTTTGGTCTTGAGCTGGTGGATGTTTCGGACATTGTCGGAAAGAGCGGCTTCAAGGTTTTTGCCTCGGCTGTTGCTTCTGGCGGGGTGGTCAAGGCGATTAACGCCAAGGGTGCAGGTGACCTTTCTCGCGGCGAGATCGACAAGATCGCTGCTGTGGCCACCGACCATGGCGCCAAAGGCATGGCTTGGATCGCCTTTACCTCCAAGGGTGAGGCCAAGTCGCCGATAGTCAAGTTCTTCAGCGAGGCGGAGTTCACCGCATTGCGCGAGCGTCTTGATGTCCAAGATGGTGACCTCGTGCTCTTCGGAGCTGACGCATATGATGAGGTCTGCTTTGTGCTCTCGGCGGTTCGCCTCTATCTGGCTGACCTGCTGAAGATCGACCGTTCGCATCACGAGGCGATCTGGGTGATGGACTTCCCGATGTTTTCCTACGATGAGGAGAGCCATCGCCATGTCGCCAATCATCATCCTTTCACGCGCATCAAGGATGAGGATTTGGATAAGCTGGAAAGCGATCCATTGGCCTGCGGGAGCTATTCTTACGATATGGTCATGGATGGTTTTGAAATTGGTGGCGGAACGCTGCGTATTCACACTCGGGAAGCCCAGCTGGATGTGCTCAAAGCCTTGGGCTTCAGTGAGGAAGAGGCGCTTCGGCAGTTTGGCTTCCTGTTGGAGGCATTGAGCTATGGTGCGCCTCCGCATGGTGGTATTGCCTTCGGTTTGGACCGTCTGGTCATGTTGCTTGGCGGCTACAGTTCGATTCGCGATACTATCGCCTTCCCGAAAACCTCCAGTGGCGGGGATCCGATGACTGGGGCTCCGGCCGAAGTTGCCGGAAACCAGCTGCGTGACGTGGGCATCCGACTGGCCTGAGATATTGATGGCTTGAGGATCTACGGGCTGAATGGCTACCAGTCAGAAATATACATCAAGTCTGGCACAAGGGGGCGACAACAGGTGGCCCAGAAAGATCAAGGGGAAAGAATGGATCAGAAGCAGACAGAGATTATCGAGTTTTCCAATATCCCTGATCTGAAGGTACCGATCTGGCGGGAGCCGTCCAAGGAGACTTTTCTGGCTCTCCAGCCGCCAAAAGCGTTGCCCTATGTTGTTGCGCCCATGGAGGCTCCGGCCGATCAAGTTGCAGCCTTTGTGCAGCAGCGTTTGGGAGTTTTGCAGGAGATGCGCACGGATATGCTCAAGCACTTCAGTAAGACCAATTCGACCAAATGTCACTTCAAGACAGGGGATGTCGCTCATCTCTTGGGTCGCCCATTTATGCTCCGGGTAAATCCGCTTTCAACCAACAAGAAAACCAAGCGCGGAACGCGAACTCGCGCTAATCTGCGCGCTACGATGTATGGGGATATCTCGCTGATAGATTTATTTGTTGTCCATATAGGCGATTATGACCAGGGAAGAACTGCTTTTTTGGCCTTTGCCCAACCAGTGTTTGCCCGCAATATACATAGTTTGTTGAAGCAGTGCATGCAGCGTGTCTTTCCTGATGCACCGCTGCCATTGGCAGTCAAGTGCCGACCGATGCGCGATACTTGGGTGCGTATCGACTTGGAACGTTCCATTGTTTGGTTTTCCGAAAGCCTGATTCCTTATCCGGTGAATGCGGTGGTTTTTGCCTATCTTAATGAGGCCATGAAGCATTTCGCTCCAGATATCAGTGATGAGGAGCGTGATGTCTTGCTGGAGCAAGGAGTACCCAATTGGCAAGAGATGAAGGCGATTCTGGCTGATCCGAACAATCGTTTTGTTTTGTAAGAAGGTTCTAGTACTTTTCCAGATAGATCGGAGTTTAAATGAATACCAATAAGCGACCAGAGAATATGCAGAGAATCACCACCCCCGAGCAGGCCGAAGCTTTTATAACCGAGCAGGTTGCTGCCATCCAATCACAGGTTGGAAGCGGGGGAGTCCTGCTGGCGCTTTCCGGTGGCGTGGACAGCTCAGTGGTGGCCGCGCTGCTGGTCAGGGCTATTGGCAAGCAGCTGGTTTGCGTGCATGTCAACCATGGCCTGATGCGCAAGGGCGAAAGTGAGCAGGTGACCGAGGTCTTCCGCAATCAGCTTGATGCCAATTTGGTATATGTGGATGCCACCGATCGCTTCCTCGACAAACTGGCTGGTGTGGCCGAACCTGAGCAAAAGCGCAAGATCATCGGCGCCGAATTCATCCGCGTTTTCGAGGAGGAAGCCCGCAAGCTGGAAGGAATCGGATTTTTGGCTCAGGGTACCATTTATCCGGACATCCTGGAGAGTGACGGTGTCAAGGCCCATCACAATGTCGGCGGCCTGCCGGATGATTTGCAGTTTGAATTGGTCGAGCCTGTCAAGTTGCTCTTTAAGGATGAAGTCCGTGTCGTCGGTGAAGTTTTGGGATTGCCAGCGAGTATGGTGCACCGGCAACCTTTCCCCGGGCCGGGACTCGGAGTACGTTGCCTGGGAGCGATCACCCGTGACCGCTTGGAAGCAGTACGCGAATC
Organism: Coriobacteriales bacterium; assembly: GCA_031254255.1. GTDB lineage: Bacteria > Actinomycetota > Coriobacteriia > Coriobacteriales > UBA8131 > WRFC01. The sequence continues at coordinate 4,971 of JAIRUT010000056.1, read as the reverse complement.
AGATGCCATACTACGTGAGGAGTTTGAAAGGGCTGGGCTGACAGAGCAGGTCTGGCAGTTCTTCACGGCAGTCCCAGACTTCCGCGCCACAGGAGTCCGAGACAACAAGCGAGTCTACGACTGGCCAGTGATCCTACGCGCCATCAACACTGTCGATGCCATGGAGGCCAGTGTCCCGGAAATCGACTGGAAAGTGCTCAATCGGATCAGCAACCGCATCCTGTCGGAAGTCTCCGGAGCCTGCCGGGTACTATACGACCTAAGCCCCAAGCCTCCGGCTACGATTGAGTGGGAGTAGTGCCGCGTGGTGTTAAACCGCTGGTAGATGCGTTGTTTTCAATTCAGTGGTGTAAAAATGGTGTAATAAAGTTTGACCGCCACTTCTTTTGTCGTGTGCCAGTCTGAGCGACTTGTGGTGCTCGCTTTCAACGACATGAATCATCAGCCCACCAAAATGATTAGATGGAGCGATTAACAAAGTGGCATCCTCACCCTGTTTACTTCTCATTTTCGAGCAGACCAGCATTCGGTAGAGTTGAGTCAATCCTACTTCTGGCAATCTCAACAGACTGTCTCAACTTCGCTTCCAGCAACTTGATGTCGGGCAGTTTGGTGAGATACTCTGCAACTCGGATGTTGCTTTCATCAAGGCGCATAAGTTCAATGTGCTCGCTGTTTTTACCCGTGCAGAGGATCAATCCTATGGGTGGGTTCTCACCTTCGAGCATCTCATATTTTTCGAGCCAGCGCAGATACAGCTCCATCTGGGATTTGAATGCTGTCTCAAACTCACCGATCTTCAACTCAACAGCTATCAGGCACCTCAGCCTCCGATGTGTGAACAAGAGGTCCAGATAGTAATCCCGTCCATCGACAGTCATTCGTTTCTGGCGTGACAAGAAGCCGAAGTCTGAACCAAGATCGGTTATAAACCTCTGTATCTCGATGAGGATGGCATCCTCCAGATCCTTCTCAGAGAAGGTGTCTTGCAGCCCAAGGTAGTCCAGAAAATATGGATCCCGAAACACCATATCCGGAGTCATTTTCCCCTCGTCCTTCAGGAGGGCGATGTCTTGGGCAATGGTCTCCTCGGGCTTTTTACTGATTGCCGTACGCTCAAAAAGCATGGAGTTGATGCGGCTTCTCAGCGTTTTCACAGTCCAGCGCTCCACCTTGGCCATCTCTACATAGAAGTCACGCTTGATTGGCTCATCGACGTGCATGAGCACTTTGAGCTGAGACCAGCCCAATTGCTTCCACAGCGTGGAAACAATTGCTTCATTGGGGAATGCTGATGCGAACTTCATGCAATGGCGCAGATGCGGAGTACTCCATCCACTGCCAAACTCATTGCTCAGTGCCTTAGAGATACGAGGAAGTGTTTGCTTGCCGTACTCAGCCCGCCTATGCTGCAGGACATCGGAGTTGATCCTACGCCCGACATGCCAATACAGAGATGACATCTCATAGTTGATTGCTAAAGCTGCCCGTTCTCTGCTCCGATCAATCAAAGCTCGCAAATCGGCCATCAGCGTGATGTCAATACCTTTGTCCATACCAGACTCCTCAAATTGCTTCCACAGCATGGAACCAATACAGCATCGATTGCAACCACATCATTATAGCGACTCATTGAGCCAGAGCTACTTCGTCTCTTTGCCCCGTCAATTCATTTTGCGCCATATACATGAAGCAGAATTAACTGGACAGAAAGGTTGTCCCATGGAAAAGAACATCAAGACGCGCAACGTCGTAAAAGACATCAAAGCGCTGGATAAAAAAAGCCGTCATGTTCAGCAGCCTCCGAGAAGCTCATGCAAAGACTAAAAGCGTTGCAGAGCGAACAGAAGAAAGCCAACAGTCGAATGCCGACGATATTCAGGAAAGATTAGAACGCTTAAGGCACCATGAGAGCGTGATTGACCAGAATGCCCACAAGTTCAATACCGATCCCGAGTGGTAGTTGCCTGAACCTACCGTACTCATGACCGCCAATGCCTACAGAACCAAGATAGTCGAACCGTTCGTCAGGAAGCTGAAAGACGTTGTCCGAAGTATCGTCGCCCAGTATCTTGAGTTGAGATCAACGGTAGATGGTCTGAGAAGCCGTTTGTTCCACGAAATCGCCAACAATGAGAGGCTGATGGACAGAATCGCCGAAGAGAGCCAAGCGAACACCAAGCTCTCCGAAATCGCTAAAGACTACAAGTGGGTACGCCACGTTCTCGGCGAAGAACAGACAGATAGCATCGTGGCTCAGGCGAGAGCAGAAGAGCAACCGCGTAAACGCTCCGCACTTCCCAAAAGCAAGGAAAGAGAAAGATAAAACTAAGAGACTTCCACGATGATACATTTTAATAAATATCTTCCATCATCAGAATATAATATGCATTGCTCCAAACAAGATGAACAAAGAATCTCTGCAGGTTTGCACATTTAATCAAGCTAAGGATCCTGATGGCAAAAAAGAAGCGGAAAAGAATCAAACCAAAAATTGATGATTACTACAACGATGGTGCCTTCGAAATGATTCAGTCAGGAAAACATGTTTATATGAGATCGTTGTTGTCTCCAAAGGAAATAGAGCAAGTAAAAAATACGGCCATTGATAACTTTAGCGAAAAAAAAGAAGAGATAGATGGGTTCATCGATGAAATTATCCAAAAGGTTCTAGCTCTACCACCTGAAAGATTGTTGATGATGGCTCATGAGCTTGAGTCAATACCTTCATTTGATGATGACCAAGAAGGAATCCTCATTTTTAAACCCTCAGAGTCACCAACTCGACCTGCAGAGTATATTCAGAGCATCCTCGCATCTAATCCATGTATGCATATCGAAGACATTTCCCCTGACGATTTTATAAAAAAAGGATATGAGGTCCTTGCAGATATCGAAGAGTTACACTCGAAAATTAGAGATTATTACTTCTGTTGGGGATTTGTGTTATCCGACTCTATCGAGGATAGCGATTTGGTCAAGTTTATTTTAGAGGCACAATCGTTATACTTCGTAAGAGGGGAACGTTACCAAGTTCTTCAAGTTGAGTATTTTGAGCGCCTACTACCTATCCACAATGCAGAGTTTCAGAAACTTTTCGGGCTAAGCAGCGCGGACATACTGGATGGCGTTAAATCCCTTGAGTACGCCTTATCACAGGGCAGATTTGATAGCTACAATGAACTGGCTGCATTATTTGACCAAATGGAATCCGATTGCCCATCAGATTGGGAAGCGTATGCCAAGCATAACTCAGACTCATTTTCAAAAGCCACAATGCGTGCCTTTAGCGAAAGTTTTTACAAAGTAACCGAAATAACTCAGTGGCCTGTACAGCTAATTAAAGAACTCTCGTTCGAAATGGGAGAGGCAACTTGGTATAAGAAGGGCGATTATTCATCCTGGCCAGTTGTTTATCTTCCCTCAAAGAGTAGACCGTTTATTTGCCTAGGCGACCAATATTACTGCTTTGATTACTATTCCTTGATGGATAATTTCTATCGAGTTATGCAAAAAACTATTACTAGGCTTGACTCGGCTTACTCAAATCAATGGGCAATCAACCAACAACACGCCAGCGAAAAGATGGTTCGAGACATTTTCGCAGATTTGCTTCCCGGTTGTACCAGCTATAACGAAAACTATTATCCCGATTTGAGGAACAGGAAAAATCAATGCGAGAATGACCTCATAATTCAATACGAAGATGTCCTTATCTTTGTGGAAGTAAAGGCGGGGTCATTTTCATATGATGCTCCACTCTCAAATTATGAATCACATGTCTCCTCATACAGAGCACTCATTGAGAAAGCCGATCATCAATGCGCCCGAATGCATGAGTACTTTCTTTCTTGCTCAGAATCTATGCCCCTTTACGACGAGAAGAAAAATCAGAAAGCTGCGATCGATTTGAAGAACGTATCGGATGTTTTTATGGTCTCCGTCACCATGGACAACATAAACGACTTCGCTGCACGAGCCGAAAAGTTAAGTTTTCTTAACTTAAAATGCGATGCAATTAGTATTTCCATTGATGACCTAATGACTTATCGAGAATATTTTGATTCACCACTCTTTTTTATGCATTTTCTAAACCAGAGACGTGCGGCCTCTCAACAGCCTATGCTGGTGCTCAATGACGAACTTGATCATCTTGGAATGTATATAGAACACAATTGTTATGCGATGCAACTCGAAGATTACCATAATTCTGGAATTCCAAATTGGGTCGGATATAGAGAAAAACTTGATACATATTTCATGCAATTGTCACATCCTGAACTAGCATTAGAAAAACCACGGCAAGAGATAGATCCCGGCTTCATGAGCATAATTGAATTTATCGACCATTCTAATATCCCCAACAGAGTGCGGTTGTCCGACTATTTACTTAACTTTTCGTCCAAAACAAGAGAACACTTCTCCTCTCAGATCGAAAGACTTCTTCAGGTTCAACTCCAAAAGGGTACGATGAGTATATTTAACACAGCTGGAATTGGTGATTCTCTTCGCTTTACATGTTTTGTTAATCAACTAAACTTACTCGGCTTTAGCGAAATAGAAAAAACTGAACATGTCTTGGGGCAAATTATTCAAAATGATGAAGAATGTAGAGCACTCCTTGATTTTTATTATGACGCTAGCAACTCCTTGACTAATATTAAGTTCCATCTATACCAAAAAGACGATATCCCAGAAAATGATTTAGATAGACTAAGAACTATTGGTAAATCGATTGCCATCACTCGAATGAATGAACACGCGGTATCGCACGGGAAGAAAGTTGGCAGGAATGACCCTTGCCCCTGTGGCAGCGGAAAGAAATATAAGAAATGCCACGGTTCATAGAATCAAATAACGAGTGTGTTCCGTACTATGACAGATCGCTTATCGCCAGCAATGAACAAGTGGTATGGTATTTCCACAGGAGGCAAAATGTATCACGATGCAGGGTGTGGCAGGGGGGCGGGG
>JAIRUT010000046.1 GCA_031254255.1 Coriobacteriales bacterium | reverse complement strand
ACTGCATAAAAAACACCCACAAATCACCGATCCCGCTATGGCTGTAAAACTTATTCTGCTCCCGGCAGATTCGGTAATTCGTGTCGCAAATCGCGGCAGACACTTCTCTGCCAGAATCGTTCCCCTAAGAACAGCAACTTCTCCCGCCACCTGCGGGTCAAAATTGCCCTGATGGTATTCTTCAATGAATATATCTTCCCACTGGCTTGAATTATCTCCCTTTGAAGTTGATGGGCGGTCATGCGCGCTGGGTTGTGTACAACATGGCCGCAATACTTGGACCAGTCTTGATGCAGGAGTCGATCCTTGTTCTCCTCATAGACGGGGGTTCCGGGGATGAAATACATAGATTGGATCAATACGCCACGGATGTCGTATTTCAGCACAAACTCTGCCAGCCTGTAGCCAATTCCGGGAGTGTGATTTTCCGCCCCAACAATGAATAAACCGCGGACATTCATTCCCTTGGCTTGGATATTTTTGATTGCCCGGACTATATCAGCTGTGCTGCTGCTCTTGTTGTAGATGTCAAAGCTCTCGTCCTCGATAAACTCGATGCCCATCGCAATCTCCATGAATCCGGCAGCCTTCAGAAGATCAAGCATCTCATCATCCAGCCCGACGTCATAACGCGCCTGAATGGTGAAGTTGTAGTCAATGTCACTTGCGATGATCGCCCTGAGCACCGACATTGCCCAGTTTCTGTCAGCGAAGAAGTTGTCGTCAGTGATCCACAGCAACTTCATCAGGCGGGGGAGTGCGCGATCATCGTGAAAGGCTATGGCTTGGCGGATATCCTGAAGGATGCTTTCCGTGCTTCGCGTGCGCAGCCTGTGACCGAAATGCCGGACAACGGCACAGTAGTCGCAGTCATGGGGACATCCGCGCGAGGCTTGAACCTGTGGCCAGATCGTATTGTGCCCGGCCATTTTGTGATAGCGATAGAGCAGGTTGCGATCGGGGATGGTGTCGAAGCTCTCTGGTGGCTTTCTGTCTCCGGTATGGATAAATCCACCATTATCTGACATATAGGCAACTCCCGGAAAGTCGATCAGCACATCGTTTCGCAGGGCTGTGATTAGCTCCAAGATGGACTCCTCCGCTTCGCCCAAGAGTACGTAATCGCAATGTTGCGCGGTTTCTTCGCAGCTCATCGAAGCATGCAGGCCACCCATGACCACAAGTGCATTCGAGTGCTCCTTAATGTATCTCGCCAGCTCATATCCGCGTATGGCGGCAAAGGTGAATATGCCAAGAAAAACGATGTCCGCATCCAAAACATCATCCCAAACCACCTTGGAGATCGACTCGCTGTACATAAGGGTGTCATCTACCTGCTCCTTGACGATGGTGGTCAAAGTCAGAATGCCATGTGAGGGCGTGCGAATATACTTCTCGTATGTATAGAGATTCCTGAAACTTTTCCGATACGGCAGATTTCCAGGCTCGATAAAGCGAATCTTCTTGATATCCATAAATACCTGGCCCTTGATGATATTGGTTGAAGCAAATTGCTTATGCTGAACGCAGTACCAGTTGCTCTCTGATGGCTGAAGAAAGAAAGTCGCTGACTGTTGTGTGATCCTGCGAGGCTAGCGATTGAACAATAGCCATATCTTCTGGCGTCAATGCGACGATATTGGCATATACAGCACCAAGACTTCCCACTCTATCCATATCAATTACAGGAGTATTGGCTGTTAATTCTTCATCCAAACTGTTGTAGTAGCTATCATCTCTAATCATCACAATCACCTCTTACGAGTTTGCTCAAGAAATTGTTTCCGACACTTCATCATATGAAAAACAATATAACGATCATCTGAGACTTCGAAAAATAATTCCAGTATTTCACCGCTGGACGAAAAGCCTAACAAAACCTCGATACCATCTCTGCCTTTAATCGGCTTATTGAAAAAGTAACTGCTAAATGCAGAGCGCACATCCTGCTCTGTGTATCCGTGCTTGAAGGCAGATGGGCGAATCTCAATATCAGGATGCATCAACAACTTCTCACTCATGCTAGGATTGTAGCATTTTCTAACGGTTAATATGCAGGGTGAGGGCCTTGAGGTTAAGATGTCATGTGAAAGTGCTGAGATATGTTTCTATTGTCACTTTTTGAATACTTGCCAACTGGCCAGCAATGCTCATCAGCCCCCATAAATTGGTAGAATTGTCAGACAGAAAGGGGTTTACCTATGACCATACAGATCGTTTTTGCTGTTGTTACCGTTATTTTGCTGGCTGTTGTTATCGTTATTTTGCTGATCAGCAGACGAAAGTCTGATCTTGACCAGATCACATCCTTGCTTAAATCTCACAATGATGAGCAACGGGACAGCATCTCCAGGCAGCTTAGCACAGGAGCAACGGAGCAATTTCAGCGATTCGCCGTGATCCAAGAAAGCGTGAACAAGACGCTCCAAGAAAGTCGCACGGAGACAAACGAACGGCTGGACAGCTTTTCCAAGCAGCTGGACACGCGGCTTTCGCTGATTCAAGATCAAACGCAAAATACGTTGCAAACCAACCGCGAGGAGACCAGAAAACAGCTCCAAGCCTTCAGTGAGCAGGTGGATTCTCGCCTATCGTCGATCCAGCAAGAGAACACCAAAAACTTGGACAAGGTCAATGCGACGCTGGAAGCCAAGGTCAAATCACTTCAGGAAAGCAATGAGAAGCGCCTTGAACAGATGCAGAATGTGGTTGATGAGAAGCTGCAAAAGACCCTGGAAACTCGACTCACGCAGTCTTTTGAGCTGGTCAACAAACAGCTGGATAGCGTCCAGCAGGGTCTGGGCGAAATGAAGAACCTTGCCGCCGATGCCCGCAGCCTGAAAAACGCCCTGACCAACGTCAAGGAGCGTGGCACCTACGGCGAGATACGACTGGAAAAGCTGCTGTCCGACATCCTGGCGCCGAGCCAGTATGAGATGAACGCAGAGATCGCCAACGGCAAACGTGTGGAATTCGTGATCAAGCTGCCCGGAGACGGAGATACTCCGCTATTGCTGCCGATCGATTCGAAATTCCCCATTGAAGACTACAATCGCCTGTTGGATGCCGAAGACAGGCAGACCATCGAGGAATGCCGGAAGTCACTGGCGCTGAAAATCAAGTTGTTCGCCAAGGAAATCCGCGATAAATACATCGTGCCGCCAAAGACCACAGACTTCGCCTTGATGTTCTTGCCGACTGAGGGGCTCTATGCTGAAGTAGTGCAAAACGTCGCCCTCTTCGAAGAGCTGCGCGACAAGTTCAAGATCACGGCCGTCGGAGCAACCACCCTCTCGGCCTTCCTGAGTTCGCTGCAAATGGGCTTCAAAACCCTGGCTATAGAGCAGCGCTCGCTAGAAGTCTGGGACACCCTGCGCTCGGTAAAATCGGAATTCGTGAAATTTGAGGAGATTCTGGATAAAGCACATAGACAAATACAATCAGCAGACAAAACTCTGGAGGATATAGTCGGCAAACGAACAAGGGCTATCAATAGGAGACTGCGTTCCGTCGAGGGCAGCATCGAGGCCGACAACCCACTGCTGCTGGAGGCTGTGGAAGCAGATGACGAGGACGAGTAGCAGCTGCAAATATTATCCCTATATCTTCTATCTAATTAATGAATATCTGCTAGACTTCAAACCGTCAAACAACGAGTGTGTTTGCCAAAATATACATAGCAAAGGGTAATCAATAATTCTATTGCAGGAGAAGTAACTGAAGGGAAGTCGTAAGGAGATAGCGATGTTTTGTCAAAACTGCGGTGCCAATATGCCAGAGAACATTAGCAATTGCCCGACCTGTGGAGCCTCCGTGGTGCCGCCCGGTGGCAACATGGCCGATCCTTCGAACAGTTTCGCGCAACCCACCGTACAGCCTGGGGCTCAGCAAGCAGGTATGTCAGTTACTCAGCAGCCACAATACAATCCGTACCAGCAGCAGTATGCCCAGCCACAGCAGTATCCGCCTCAATCATCAGTGTTTGTCTATCAGGCACCCGTTGTGGCCCGACCATCAAACGGTTTGGCCGTAGCTGGTTTCGTGCTTTCGCTGCTGTTCATTCAACCACTGGGTTTGATTTTTTCCATAATCGGCCTCGTAACTTCGGGAAGCAAGGAGGGAGTGGGGCGCGGACTTGCTATAGCAGGAGTGGTGATCAGCTGTATCGGCCTGATCGGCTTGATAATTCTTATAGTAAGCCTTGGCGTTTTTTCTGCATCTTATAGTACTTATAGTTATTATTGATGGCCGACAGGACAGATCAGCCAGCTGCAGTCTGCCGTAGGCATTTTTGATTGGCTGTGACAATAGAGCAAGGCGATGCTAATTTCAGCATAAAAGCTGATGGATTAATCAGTTCAACCCCTTCATTTTCAGGGATATGCGCTTTTTCTCCAGATCGATTTCCAGCACCTCGACTTTGACTATGTCACCGACCTTGGCAACCTCGGACGGATGCGATATATAGCGATCAGCCATCTGCGAGATATGCACCAACCCATCCTGATGCACGCCAATGTCGACGAAAGCCCCGAAGTCTATGACATTTCGCACGGTACCTGTCAGTTTCATCCCAGGCTGCAAATCCTTGGCATCCAGAATGTCATCTCGCAATATGGGGGAGGGGAGGCTTTCGCGAATGTCGCGTCCGGGCTTTGATAGCTCCTCGACAATGTCTTTGAGCGTAGGAACCCCAACATCGCAGGCAAGGGCAGCCTTTTCCCAGCCATGGGCTTTCACTTTTTTCGATAAATCTTGCACGTTTCCTGCTTTTAGATCATCTTCGCTGTGCCCAAAGAGTTCAAGCAGCTTTTTTGCGGCACTGTAAGATTCAGGATGCACGGCAGTGTTGTCCAGAATGCTTTTTCCACCGGAGATTCGCAAAAATCCGGCGCATTGCTCAAATGTTTTTCCTCCAAGCTTCGGGACTTTCTTCAACTGTGTCCTGCTGGTGAAGCTTCCATGTTCCTCGCGATAACTGACGATGTTTTTCGAGGTCGTCTTGTTCAGCCCAGCGACGTAGGAAAGCAGGGCAGCTGAGGCGGTGCTCACATTGACGCCCACACTGTTCACGCAGTCTTCCACGACGCCCGCTAGCGTTTCGTCAAGACGTACTACAGGCATATCATGCTGGTACTGGCCAACTCCGATGGCTTTGGGGTCGATTTTTACCAACTCTGCCAAGGGATCTTGCAGGCGCCGGGCAATAGATATGGCGCTTCTGAGCGAGACATCAAATTCCGGAAACTCCGTCGCCGCGAGCTTGGAAGCCGAATAGACCGATGCTCCCGCCTCATTGACCATCGTGTAGGAAACTTTTTCGGCGCCCTCCTTCATGGTCTCTCTAAGCTCTCTGATAGTTTCAGCGATGAAGATTTCCGACTCTTTGGAGGCTGTGCCATTTCCGATGGCAATCACCTCTACCTGATGCTTTGTTACTAGGTTTTTTATCGTCTTTCTCGAATCCTCGATCTTGTTTTGCGGGGGAGTGGGGTAGATGACCGTGGTGTCCAACACCATTCCAGTCGAATCGATCACAGCGATCTTGCAGCCTGTCCTATAGGCCGGATCCACCGCAAGTATCGCTTTGGCGTGCACAGGCGGTTGCATCAATAACGGCTTCAGGTTTTGGCCGAACATCTTGATGGCCTGCTCATTTGCCCTGTATGTCAGGTCGTTTCTGATCTCGCGTTCAAGCGACGGATGAATCAGGCGCTTCCATGAATCTGCTGCGGCCTGCCTGACCAAGTCTGAGGTGATGCTGCCTTCTTTGACTGTAAACCTGTCGATCAGGTTCGTGGCAGCTTCGCCAATCTCCATAGATACCCTAAGAAAGCCCTCAGCTTCACCGCGGTTGATGGCCAACAGCCGATGGCTCGGTATTTTGGATACGGGCTCTGCATAGTCATAGTACAGACGATAGACAGAATCCTCATCTTTACTACCCACCGAATTGAGCAGCGCATTCGAATAGGCAAGGTCGCGAAGTTTTCCGCGCAACTTGGCATCGTCTGACAGGTTCTCGGCGATGATATCCAAGGCACCACTCAGCGCATCCTGAATATTACTGACACCTTTCTCGGTATCAACAAAGGGAGCAGCCAAATCTTCCGGACACCCAGATTGGATATTCTGGGCGAAGATGATCGCCGCCAAGGGCTCCAGACCACTTTCTCGGGCAACGCTTGCCCTGGTCCGCCGCTTTTGCTTGAAAGGACGATACAGATCTTCCACCACCGCAAGCCTCTCAGCTGCACTGATGGCAGCCATCAGCTCATCGGTCATCTTTTCTTGTGTGACGATGGACTGGATGACCTCCTGCTTGCGCTTTTCAAGGTTCCGGAGGTAGGCCAGTCGGTCAAACACCTCACGCAGCAGCTGATCGTCACAGGATCCAGTCTGCTCCTTACGATAGCGGGCAATAAAAGGTATCGTGTTGCCCTCGTCAATCAGCCCGACGATGTTTTCAACATGCCTGCTGTTGAGCTCAAATTCAACGGCTAAAGTTTTAAGAATATCCACAAATCCTACCTTTACATGCACTTGCCCGCAGGCTTTCCGGAGAGAAGATTATTGATAAATGAAGCGATACTTTCCTTCAATGAATTATTGGCTCGATTATCAAGAGTTAAACTGCCCAGTGCTTCGCGGCAGGAAATCAGGACCTCTTCCACGAATTGATCCGCAGTCTTGTCACTGGGAAAACTCGGACTCTTCCACGAACGCAATTCCGAAACTATTTTGGTGCGCGTGATGTTGGCATGAACGTACTCTCCATTCATCGCAAGTGCCATTTTGCCGTCAGTATTCAAATGGCGAAGCGGAACTTGATCATATGTTGGTGTCATGCTGATTGTGGAATCAGGGTGATGAAAGATGCTGATGTTTTTGGCGTGCATATCGAGGTTTCCAATTGCCACGGCAAATACAAGCTGAGAGGCGAAGACTCTAACATCTTCATCGCTGCCAAAATGCATCAGGGTTTGAGCCATACGCTTGGCACTTACCTTTCCTCCGATTTCTTGATACTTCTGATCACCGCTGGCACCCAAAACCTGATTGAAATCCTCTTGGTGAATTCGACCAAGTGGAATGTTTTTATCGCGATCAAATCTTTCAATTACCAATGCGCTCAATCCGTCAAAGTCTTCTATCCAAACCGGATGGGTGGTCAGTCCGAGCTTCAGGGCGAGCTGCATGCAGAAAGCTTCGTCAAAAATCATGGTTGGATACTCGGGGGCCACAGGCTTCAGGATATGTGTTGACGGATATCCATAATGCACACGATGCCAAGAGTCTCCTTTTTTGGCTAATACGATTTTGCCCTGCATACCTCCCAATGATGTTTTTCCCGATATTGGTGAGTTGGCAAGCGGTTCTTGAGCCATGTTCTCAAGTAGGCTGCGTGTTTGTTCCGCGCTGATTTTTTCTGCCCTTGGTTGTTCTGAGCTGACAGGATCATCGGGATCGTAGATTATCAGGGCACCAACGCTGTCCCTTCCATACTTGCGTAGAAGGTGATAGGTGTTTCTTTCATCGGGAGGCATCATTTGCACGAGCCACTGAAGGTTTCGCCCCTCCGGTAACAACTCATTGAAGAAGTTGGCAGCGCGCTTGTTGTGTTGTGCTGTAGGTCGCAAGCCCAGAGGAACTGCAAGACTCATGACAGTGGATGCCACTGGATAGCGCTCAAACACATCGGGGTCGACATCGAATCTAACACTTCGGCCTGCTTGCACAAGAGTTCCAAGGGTGACACCGTAAAGTTCGACATTGAGCCTGCTCATGCCTCATCCATTTCGGCTGTTTCATCCGTTTTATCCCAGTCTTTGACATCAAATTCGGCGTACAGAGTGATGCCGACCGCATCCAACATTTTGAAGAGCCTGTCCATCAGGATACCGGGTTTGCCTTGCTCCATCTCCCAAACCCATTTTTGACTGATACCAAGAGTACGTGCAATATCACGCTGACTCAGCTCTTGCTGCATACGGCTTTGTTGAATAATCTGCCCAAGAGCAAATGATCCGGTTACTTCTGTCGTTAGCTTCATTTTGTCATCCTGACTACAATATCGTTGTCATTAGCAGCGACTACGTAATGGTAGTCATTATAGAAGACTACGTATTCGAAGTCAATCGCGCGCTAATGGTGAAACATTGGAATTTGGAATTGCATTTTTAAAGTAGGTTATCATTTCGTTGGTCAGGCTCAGGTTGTCTGGGGCAATATGGATGTCGTTTCTGTGTATCCATGCAGCCTCTGAGAGTTC
>JAIRUT010000027.1 GCA_031254255.1 Coriobacteriales bacterium | reverse complement strand
CCGTAACTATGATCCTGCTTCCTATCTGGATCCGGATCCTGCGCTTTCGTCAGATTGGTCAACAGGTACGTGCAGACGGCCCCCAGCGTCACTTAGTCAAGCAAGGCACACCGACGATGGGTGGGGTGGCCATCCTGCTAGCTGTCTTCATTTGCTTGCTCCTGGTCTATCGTCCGGTTGGTGGTACCGATTTCAGCCGTCTGTTGCTGGTCTGTCTGGTGACGCTTTTTACCGGCTTGATTGGTCTCGTAGATGATGTTTCGAAAGTAGTCAAGGAGCGTTCTCTGGGTCTCAAACCCACTGCTAAGATGATCGCCCTGACCTTGATTTCTGTGACCTTTACCCTTCTGGCCACGAATATTGCCGGTGTCCAACCGACAGTTACCATTCCCTTTCTGACCACTATAGATCTCGGGGTCTTGAGTTCCACCTTGACCTTGGGTGCTGTGAGTATAACCATACCTTGGCTGTACATGCTATTTGTCTTTTTGCTCTTGGTCGGCATGGCCAATGCGGTCAACCTGACCGATGGCCTTGATGGCCTTGCGGCTGGCACGGTGCTCATCGCTATGGTTGTCATGGCGGCTATCGCCTATGTCACTGATCAGCTTGGGGTTGCCCTTTTTGCCGCCGCTATAACTGGTGCCTGCGTAGGGTTTCTCTGGTTTAACTCCCACCCGGCCAGCATCTTCATGGGTGACACTGGCTCCTTAGCGCTGGGCGCTGCCTTTGCGGCCATAGCGATCATGACAGACACCGAGGTGCTCTCGCTTGTGGTCGGCGGTATCTTCATCATCGAGGCCCTCTCGGTGATCATTCAGGTTGTCTATTTCAAGTTGACTCACAAGCGTGTCTTCCTGATGGCTCCACTGCACCATCACTTCGAACAGAAAGGTTGGTCAGAGGTCAAGGTTGTAATCCGATTTTGGATAATAACAGCGCTTTTTGCATCAATCGGATTTGCTTGCTTCTTCAATCAAGCTTTCTGATTGGAAATACTGGAACACTAAAGCATTGGAGTATTGGAAAAGTTATGGACATGCGAAACCTCTCACATAGGATTATCAACTTTATCGGGTCAGCAACCTTTCTGATAATCATTACCTCCATTCTCCTGATTTTTGGATTGGCTATGTCTTATTCTGCCTCCTTTGTGAGCAATGGCGAAAGCGAGATCATCAAACAGCTGATATTTACCGTAATTGGCATTGCCGGCTTGGTCGCGATTGTTGTTATTGGCAGGCTGGGTTATGCAAACGAAAGGTTCTGGTTTATCTTCACTTGGATTCTATTGGCAGTGTTTTTCCTCTTGATGGTTGCTGTGAGGATTCCCGGTTTGGGAGTCGCTGAAAATGGCGCTTACAGGTGGCTGGTCATAGGGGGCTTTAATTTCCAGCCTTCAGAGTTCTTTAAGATCGCCGTGCTCCTGACGTCTGTTGTTCTGGTTTTACAGTGGCGCAAGAACAGTGGAATGGCTGCGTTTGCTCTCTTTGCCGTTATGGTCTTAACTATTGTGACCACCTATGTCTTGCAAAATGACATGGGTTCTACCATGATTATCTTCGTCGGCATCTTGACTGTTTTGGTCCTTGGTAACCTGCCTATTGGCAAAGGTGGAAAGTTCATCATTCCGATTATCCTGGGAGTCGCAGTTCTCTTTTTGATTGGTAGTTATTTTGTGCATTCCTTCCGTATGGAACGCTGGGACAGCTTTATGGCAAGCATCCCAAATATCACCTCCGGCGATGGCAGTGTTTCCTATCAAGCTCAGAATGGCTATTTTGCGCTTGCCGGAAACGGGCAGGGCAGTGGTCTTGATCTTGGTCTGTCTATGCAAAAGTATGGATATTTATCCGCCTCTGATAACGATTATATCTTTGCTATCATCGGCGAGGAGATGGGGATCTTCGGAACTCTTCTGGTAGTCGGCCTCTTCTTGCTGTTCTCTTTATCGGGGCTCCTGATCGCTTTGCGTGCGGGCACTATTCGTGGGCGCATGATCGCTGGGGGAGCAACGGTGTTCATAACCTTCCAGGCGCTGATCAATCTGGCATCAGTGACTGGCGCAGGGCCGCTGACCGGAAAACCCCTGCCCTTTTTCAGTACCGGTGGCTCATCGATGATTTCGACTCTGATGCTTGTCGGGCTGATTGTCATGGTCGCCTTATTTGATCATGCTGCTGATCCGGTGACTGCTCGCCGCGATAGGTTCCGTCTCGTCAACGGCAGTGCGGACTCAAACTCCGGGGCACCTGGAGAGCAGCCAGGATACTACTCCCCGCGTCAACAGGGACGACAACAGGGGTACACTTACTCTGTTGGGGCAGCTCAAAGGCCCTCGATCAGCCAAAGCCAAAGCCAAAGCAGCTACAGCTCAGGCAGCAGAAACAACCGTTCCAGTCAGCTTGGGCGGCAACAATCCTATCAGTCCTACCGAGGGGCTCAATCAAATACCATGAGGAAAAGAGTAATCTAGAAGAAATGAAGCTCGTTCTGGAAGAGATCCTTGCTCGCTTGCGCCTGGTGGCGTCTGCAACAGCAGCGTCTGCAACAGCAGAAGTGATCCTAAGCCCTCAGCGCCCCGAGCAGGTGGTTAACAATGCAGTCTGGGATTCCCGCAACATCAAGCCGGGAGACGTCTTTATCGCCATCAAAGGCGAGCAGGTTGACGGGCATGATTTCATCATCCCAGCCATTGAAGCCGGTGCTTCGTTGGTTATCGCTTCCCAGTCCTTTTCAACCAATGCCAGACAGGCGGCAGAATCGTCTGGGGCCGGCCTTTTGATCAGCACAGATCCGGAATATCTGTTTGGAGAGATCGCCGGGCTTTGGCGGCAGAAGCTGAACTGCTGCGTTGTCGGGGTCACCGGATCCAGTGGAAAGTCATCCACAAAGGAACTTATCGCCTCGGTACTTCGGCAAGACTTTGTTACAGTGGCCAATGAGGGCAATTTTAACAATCTACTGGGTTTGCCAGCGACTATTATCGGTGCTGATGCCCACACCGAGATGCTGGTCTTAGAGATGGGCATGCAGTATCGTGGCGAGATCGAGCGTTACTGCCAGATAGCCAGGCCCCATATCGCTGTCTACACTAATATCGGCCAGGCTCATATGGAGCTTGTTGGCAGTCAAGAAGGTATAGCCTTGGCCAAGTCTGAGTTGATATCCGGCCTCAGTCCAATCATGCAAAATCAGCCCTTGATCCCCGGCAAACCAGAGTTTCGGCTGGCGGGCCCACAAGTTGTTATCAATGGCGATGATCTGTGGACTGAGCGCGTCCTCGAGTTCGGCCAGGCCGATGAACGCCGCTTTGATGTGCTGAAATATGGATCGGTAACAGATGTCCAAGACATTCGATTGTCTGCCACTTCACTGGAGTTTGACAGCTTGGGTTATCCAAATTTTCAGCTTCAGTTACCTGATGGACAGCATGCAACAATCAAGCTCCAGCTCCAAGGCAAACACAACGTCTACAATGCCCTGGCAGCGGCAGGGGTCGGTTTTCTCACCGGGTTGTCTGTGGCTGCGATCCAAGCTGGCCTGCAGTCAACCCAGGCCCTCTCCATGCGTCAGCAACTGATCATGCTCAATGACGGTACCCGTGTTATCAGCGACTGCTACAATGCTAATCCCGACTCCATGCGTGCTGCTCTGTCAACTCTTCAGTCAATCAAGGATGATTCTTTGCATATCGCGGTATTGGGTGACATGCTGGAGCTCGGCCCCACGGAAAACGACCTGCATTTCCAGATTGGCGAGTATGTGGCCCAAACCGGCGTTCACTTCCTGCTCACGATCGGATCTCGAGCCTTGGGAATAGCCGAGGGGGCAATATCTGCTGGCATGTCTGCTGACCAGGTTTTTAGCACTACAGAAAAAATCGATGCTTTTGGTCAACTCCTGCCACATTTGCAGGCAAGACCTGTCATACTTATTAAGGCTTCTCGTTCGATGTCTTTAGACAGTCTTGTTGAGTGTTTGCAGGGGGCAACCTTTTAGACAGTCTTTTTGAGTGCTTGCAGGGGGCAGCTCGTGACCTTAAAAATAGGTAACCAGGATTTCATTCCTGTCGTATTTGCCGCAGATATCAATGTCTATAGCTTGGCTCGCGCCTATCATGAGGCTTATGGAATCAGGATCAAAGCCTATGGTACCGCACTCTCCGGACCCTTACACTACACATGCATAGCCGATTATGACGCCCATCAAGATACTGACAATCCGAAGGTGCTCAGATCTTTATTGCAGGATTTTGCGGCCGATCATCCCGCCCAGAAAATCCTGCCCATCGGTTGTGGTGACAACTATGTCCAAGCGATAGCCATTGCTGCTGAGGAAGGGCTTCCGGAGAATGTCTGCCAGCATTACATGAAGCATTCTGATCTTCTTCGTTATGCACACAAGCAAAATTTCTATGCCCTCTGCGATCAAGAGAAAATAGCCCATCCCAAGACCTTTGTCTATTCCGAGTCCTTCGGCGGTCGGATCGATATCGATTTCCAGCCGCCATTTATAGTCAAGCCATCAGATGGGGTGTCTTGGTGGCGGCATCCTTTTGAGAATCAGCGCAAGGTGCATATAGTTAGCAGCGTTGCCGAGCTGAAGACCTTGCTGTCAGCTGTATATGCGGCCAAGTATGATGGTGAGGTTATTGTCCAGGAGTATATCGATGGGCCAGACTCGGATCTCTATGTTTTGACGCAATACATCGATTCTCGGGGTGTTTTGACCCTTTCTGCCTCCGGTCGCGTATTGGCCGAGGAGCATACCCCCAAGGGTGTGGGAAATTCCGTGGTGATTGTTTCTGAGCCACATGGCAAACAGATTAAGGATACAGCTCGTCAACTGGGTGACCTACTGCTAAAAAATGGTTATCGCGGTTTTGCCTCCTTTGATTTGAAATATGACCAGCGTCAGGACTGCCTTAAAGTCCTGGAGGTCAACACCCGGCAAGGTCGAGGCAACTACTATGTGACTGGGTCTGGGGCAAACATTGCGCGTTTCATAACGGAGGATCTTGTTTATCAACGAGCCATTGAACCTGTTTTGGAGGTGGAGCCATACATCTGGTCTGTGTTGCCGGAGGCATACACTCGACGCTGTGTTGGCGACGCTGATAATTTGCTCCATCACACAGGGCTGAATCTCATGGGTGCTGGCAGATGGGGGAATCCTCTCGATTATAAAGCGGATAAAAGCCTGATGCGTCAGCTCTGGCTGAAGAGGTATGAACGTCTCCAAGTCTCCCATTATGAGGCATGGAAGAAGCTTGAAGATAACAACTCGTGTGAACAGGCAAGCAGCTAAGAGCCAGCATTAT
>JAIRUT010000149.1 GCA_031254255.1 Coriobacteriales bacterium | reverse complement strand
AAGATTCAAGGATTCGAGAAACAGAGGGCCTGGCAATATGAAGGGACCTGACAGCAATGTTTGACAATTTTTCCAATCGCCTCCAAGACATATTCGGCGGCCTGCGTTCCAAGGGGCGTCTGACAGAGGCTGACATTGAAGTTGCAATGCGCGAAATTCGTCTGGCCCTTTTGGAAGCCGACGTCAACTTCAAGGTCGCCAAGGGTTTTGTATCCTCTGTCAAGGAGAAGGCCCTGACAGCCGAGGTCCTTGATTCCCTGACACCTGCCCAGAATGTGGTGAAGATTGTTCTTGACCAGATCACCGAGCTGCTTGGCAGCGGTGACACGCGAATGGTCCTCAGCCAGCGGATTCCAAAGGTGATCATGCTGGTCGGCCTGCAGGGCTCCGGAAAGACCACGGCGGCGGCCAAGTTGGCCTACCGTCTGAAAAAGCAGGGTCATGCACCACTTTTGGTGGCTGCTGACGTCTACCGTCCGGCTGCGGCCGAGCAGCTGGCGACTCTTGGCTCGGAGATCGATGTCAAGGTCTTCCGGGGCGACGGTAAACAACCAGTGGAGATCGCCCGGGAGTCCATCCAGCAGGCGATCGACAACCTGAAGGACGTCGTGATCATAGATACGGCTGGCCGCTTGCATGTCGATGAGGACATGATGGCCGAAGCCGAGGCTATAAAGGCTGCTGTCGATCCGGATCAGATTCTCATGGTGGTTGATGCCATGACTGGTCAGGATGTCGTCAATGTGGCCGCGGCCTTCGCCGAGCGCGTCGATTTCGACGGCGTGATCATGGCCAAGATGGACGGCGACGCCCGCGGTGGTGGCGCCCTCTCGATCCGGGAAATGACCGGCAAGCCGATCAAATTCACCTCCGAGGGAGAAAAGCCTGATTCCTTGGAGGAATTCCATCCGGAGCGGATGGCCAAGCGCATCCTCGGGATGGGTGACGTTGTCACTCTCATCGAAAAGGCCCAAGCTGCCGCTGAAGAGGAGATATCCGAGGCCGAAGCCGACCGCTTGGCCCGTGCTGACCTGACTTTTGACGACTTCATTACCATCAACCGCCAAGTGCGCAAGATGGGTGGCATCGGATCTCTGGTCCGGGCCCTTCCAGGCGGGGAGAAGGCATTGGGCGGTGGCAAGGTCAACGAGGGGATGTTTGATCGCATCGAGGTGATCATCCAGTCGATGACCAAAAAGGAGCGGCTCAAGCCATCGATCATCAATGGTTCACGACGCGCCCGCATCGCCGCCGGCGCTGGAGTGCAGGTGACTGATGTCAACCAACTGATCAAACAGTTCGACGAGACCAGGAAGATGCTCAAAAAACTGGGCATGAATGCCGAGATGGTAGCCCCACGAGGCAAACGTGGCAAGGGCAAAGGCAAAGGCAAGAAGGGAAAGGCTCGTCGGATACCATCGCTTTCCGGAATTGCTGGCCTGAAGGGTCTTTCTGCAGCGGATTTGAAAGGCTTCGAGGATCTGATGAAGGAATGAGTCAACTTTCCTTTTCCGGCTCTGGCCTTGGCTCTGGCTCTAGTTCTAGTTCTGGCAGCCAGCCTCCGCAGCAGTTTTCCGACCAGTTGACAAATACAGAAGAGCAGCCCATTAAAGCCAAGTTGGTTGATCTTCCTGAGGCTGTGAGCTTGTTGAATGCCGGCCGCGTCCTGTTGGTGCCGACAGACACGGTCTGGGGCCTGGCACTGAAAGTCGATCCGCTGTCCGACCCCGAAACGCTCTATGAATTGAAAGGCCGTGACGCGGACAAGGCCATTCCCTGGCTGGTCGGCTCCGTATTTGATTTGGAGTTTTATGCATCTGAGCTGCCGAGCTGGGCCAAGCCTCTGGCTGAGCGCTACTGGCCTGGGCCTTTGACCATCGTTTGTCAAGCTGGCGATCTTGCGCCCAAGAGCTTCGTCGCCAAGGATGGCTCGCTGGCCTTGAGAATGCCCAGGCAGAGGCAGACTTTAGAGTTGATGGGCCAACTGGGAGCGCCTTTGGCAACGACGAGCGCCAATCGTCAAGGCCAGCCCGCCTCCAGCCAGTTGGCGGATCTCGATCCTGAGTTGCTGACAGAGGTCGGGGTGGTGTTTGCTGGGGGAGAGATGAGCGGAGAGGCTCCAGGCGGGGAAGTTTCTGGCTGTGGAGCTTCTAAGAGGGATACTTCAAGCGGGGGGGCAAGCTGTCCAGGTGCAGAAACCCCCTCCAACCTTCCGTCCACCATCGTCTCCTGTTTGTCGGATCAGCCTCAGATTCTCAGAGTTGGAGCTCTCGCAGCCTCTGATGTGTTAGTCTGCATAGAAAAGTTCGGGAGGTAAGCATACGTGGTATCCTCCTGCCTCAAAAGGAATGCCAAAAACAGGAGCATTTGCGATGTCTGAACCATTGCGCCTGGCTCTGGGTGCTGATCATGCGGGTTTCGAACAGAAGACTGAGATGGCCACCTGGCTCAAAAGCCTCGGTTTTGAGGTTTTGGATCTGGGATCTTACGATGACGGTCGGGTTGACTATCCCGATTATGCCGTCGCTGTCTCTGAAAAGCTCCAGTCCGGCCAAGCTGACCTCGGTATCCTGCTTTGCGGAACGGGCATCGGCATGGCTATTGCTGCGAACAAGTGCAGGGGAATACGTGCGGCAAATGCTTTGAACACCGATTTTGCCCGTCTGGCTCGCGAGCACAATGCAGCCAACGTCTTGACCCTTTCCGCGCGCTTTGTCGATCTTCCCGAAAACCAAGCGATCGTCCAAGCTTTCTTGGAAGCTGAACCTTTGGGTGAGAGGCACGCTGAGCGGGTGGAAAAGATAAACAGCTTGGACAAATAAGAAGTAAGTATGGATTAAATATGGAAATTGTTTGGAGATGGAGTAAGGGTATAAATGAATCTTGAATATCTGCAGGCCTCTGACCCGATCGTTGCCGAAGTCATCACGGAGGAGCTGAAACGCGAGCGTTCTCAGATCGAGTTGATCGCCTCCGAAAACTTCACGTCTCTGCCAGTTTTGGAGGCGGTCGGAAGTGTTTTGACCAACAAGTATGCTGAAGGCTATCCCGGCAAGCGCTACTATGGCGGTTGCCACGTCGTGGACCGCACGGAGCAGCTGGCCATCGACCGCGCCCGTGAGCTCTTTGGCGCCGGATTTGTAAATGTCCAACCCCACAGTGGTGCCTCGGCTAACCTGACGGCCTATTTGGCGCTGATCAAGCCCGGAGATGTCGTTTTGGGGATGAGCTTGGCCAACGGTGGGCATCTGACCCATGGTTCTCCGGCCAATATCTCCGGTCAGCTCTACAAGATAGTTTCCTACGGCCTTGATCCGGACAGTGAGGTCTTGGACATGGATGCCGTGGAGCAGCTGGCCACGGAGTGCCAACCCAAGCTGATCATCGCCGGTGCCAGCGCCTATCCGCGGATTCTGGACTACGAGCGTTTTGCAGCCATTGCTAAGAAGGTCGGGGCCTATCTGATGGCCGACATTGCCCACATCGTCGGGCTGATCGCCGCTGATGAGCATCCGAGCCCCGTGCCATATGCCGACATCATTACTTCCACTTCCCACAAGACCCTGCGTGGCCCGCGTGGAGGCTTCATCCTCACAAACGATGCCGAAATTGCTGCTGCCGTGGACAAGGCGAATTTCCCCGGCTCCCAAGGCGGCCCACTGCAGCATGTCATTGCCGGTAAGGCTGTCGCTTTCGGCGAGGCTTTGCGGCCGGAGTTCAAGACCTATGCCCGCCAGATCAGGCTGAATATGAAGGCCATGGGCCAAGGCATGGTCGATGGCGGCCTGCGTCTGGTTTCCGGCGGCACCGATAACCATCTGGCACTGGTCGATCTGACTGCTGCCGATGTGACTGGCCAAGAGGCTGAGACGCTGCTGGAAAAGGTATGCATGACAGTGAATAAGAATTCCGTGCCCAATGAAAAGCGTCCGCCCTCTATCGCCAGCGGTATCCGTGT
>JAIRUT010000131.1 GCA_031254255.1 Coriobacteriales bacterium | reverse complement strand
GGAATCCAGATTATTACTGGTCAAATTATGGTGGATCATCAAGACTGAAACGGTATAGCTCAGAACTTTCCGGGCGCAAAGTTTACTGGAGAGGCAGATTTCGTGAGGGGTTGGCTATTGACTATAAAAAACCATATCCAACAGGTGATCGATTATCGCTGCGCCAAGGAGCAAGATGCTTGGAGGAAGGCAAATTTAAATTCAAAGTATTTTTTGATGATATAAAAAAGAAAGAGCTAAATCGTTTGATTTTTTGTCTCAGACTGAATGGAAAAGGTGTTCATCAAATTGGTCGCGGCAAACCAATTGGAATGGGGCAAGCTAAGGTTGATGTCATACAAGTGTGTGTACGTGAATACTCTGAATCAGGTGGCAAACTGACCATGTCTTGGGACAAAGAGTCAAAGACTGACTTTAATCATGAAGAACTCCACGCGTCTCAACAAGATTTTGAGCGAATATTGAATTACACCACGCAATTAAAGGATGAATACCAAGACATGATTAAATACCCTTGCAACAAGGATGATGGTGATATATATGAATGGTTTGCTTTAAACCGTTATCCAGCAACAGAGCCAAATACTCATTCGCTTTTAAGAACCTTGTGAAATGTTTATTTTGCACAGATTAGAAAATAAGAGGTGAAATAAGGATGATTGACACTATGTCTGTGCTTCCTGTTTGGTTGCAGTGGCTTGTGGCAGTGCTTACGATTGTTGCTGCAAGTGCTTCAGCAGGTGGATGGCTATGTAGCCGTCGAAAAGATATGATTCTAAATAAGCAAGTGCAGGTGCACTTCATTACCCCCGATGGACAGGAATATGATCTAGGCCTAACAATACTTAGACGTTACCTGTCAAGAGCTGAAGTTTACGGATCAGTTTTTGCCAAACAGACTCCAGCAAAGACAATAGGTGATGAGTCGCCCGTTGGAAAAGATGCACAAACTACCAAACAGAAAAAGCAAAATCAAACGGAGACTCAAAGGATAGCGCTAGAAGGTTTGAGCTCCCCAGCTTTCTTCTGTTCATTGGAAAATGCCCAGAAAAATCTCACAAGTATTATTAAGATTGAGGTAACCAGAGACGATCTAAGGCATTTCTCCAATGTCATAAAATTGGATACTGGTTCAGCAGAAAGGGAATAACCTGTCAATGCCAGCGCGCTTGAAAATCAGACTGCATGGCAATCAGCCTGAGGGGCCCTTTGCCCACGCTCAAGCTCTGCAGAGCTTGGTCTATGGCTGGATTCAGGCCATGGATCGAACTCGCGCAGAAGAACTCCATGACACCAATAGCAGTAAACCCTTTTCTATCAGCCCATTAGTGCCATCAGGAAACAGTGACTGTGTTTTCTATGTCTCTTGTTTGGACGATTCCCTCACTGACATCATCTGTAAAGGTGCTGACTCTTGCGATCAGAATGTTTACCTCAAGGCTTCTCACAAAGTGTTGACCTTCACTTTGGATCCCAAGATAGACTTTGAATCGGAAACTAGTTGGACAAAGTTAGAGCGTAATTCTGAAGCTGCCAATGCTTGGAAAGTATATCTACTGTCGCCGACTGTCTGCCGTATCAAAGAGCAACTATTCCCGCTTCCGGATCCTGTCAACTATTTTGCCAGCTGGTACTATCGTTGGCAGGGATTTGGGCAGCCACATCCCCCGCAAGCACCAGAGATAATAGAATTTGTGCGCGATCGGGTAGTTGTTACCGCTTTTTCTGGTGAAACCGTAGATGTGCCAATAAATGCAAGGCAATCAACCTTTCCCGGATTCGTTGGGTTTGTAGATCTTGCTGTCCACAAGCCAAAGAACTCAGAAAAAGATATTCTCAAAAGATTGGATATGCTAACATCGTTGGCCGAATACTCCGGCACAGGAGCGCAGACCATGCGTGGTTTGGGTCAAACTAGGGTTGAGCGTCTAAATATATCGGCTACTTAACTGAATGCGAAAAGCTCAACATATAGCAATAACATTTGCATTTCAATCCCTTACGGTTCGGTACTGATGTGTGCATTAGATGTGCTAACTTGAAGGAATATCGATTTTTGTAATAACAAATGATCAAATTAAGCGATGACTAAAACACACAGATAGACGATGTTTTCCAGTATCTGGCCGACATCCCGACACTCTCCGCCCAGTATCAGGTGGCGCAAGCTGATGTCCGCGACATAGTATTTCTCCAGAGACTTCAGATGCTGCCGGCCCTTGATGTCATATCTCGGCGCCTTGTACAAGACATAGGTGTAAATTCCAACCCCACTGAGCAGCCTGTCCGACAAAAGTGAGCAGGTGAACCGACAGGGCTGAGCAGCTCGAAAAAAACCAGATACAATCATCTTGCTTGCGCCTAAAGGAGGCGCATTTTTTGTATTTGGAGGTTTTTATGAAAGTTGACAAAAGAAGGATATTGGAGCTTTACGATGATGGCAGGGGGCTGAGCATCAGCGCCATACGAGATGTGCTCGGCTACTCCAGAAATACCATCGCAAAGGCGATCAGAACGGCCAAAGACCACGATTTGAGCATGGAGAAGCTGGCTGGAATGGATGATGGCCAGGTCAGCCAGCTTCTCAGCCCACCAACAAAGCCAACGGAATACATCCAACCGGATTTTGAGGCCATTCAAAAGGAGCTGGACACATATCCTGACATCAATCTGAAGCTATGCTGGTTTGAATATCATAGTGCATGCATCCAGCACAGGGTGACACCCTATCAGTATTCCAGGTTCTGTGAGCTGTATGCCTCTTGGGCCAAAAAGACCAATGCCACCAGGCGGATCGTCCACAGGCCGGGATATGCCATGCAGGTCGACTACGCTGGCAGCACCGGCGAGGTGGTTGACCGCGTGACCGGAGAGATCGTGAAGGCATACTATTTCGTCGCGACATTTCCCCATTCTGGAAAGATGTATGTCGAGGCCACTCCAGACATGAAGATGCCCTCCTGGATAGGCTCACACGCAAGGGCGCTTCGCTTCTTTGGCGGGGCACCCAGGATCATCGTCATCGACAATTTAAAGACCGGCGTCAGGAAGCCGGACAGATACGGGTCGGTGATCAGCGATGCCTATGCCGACATGGCGCGCTTCTACGACATCGCCATAGTTCCGGCACGTGTGGCCTACCCCAAGGCAAAGGCGCAGGTGGAGCGGACGGTGCATATCATCCAGACCTGGATCATCGGATACCTGCGCCACCAGACATTCTTCAGTTTCGCCGATCTGAACGAGGCTGTGGCAAAACGTGTCTTGGAGCTGAACTCCCAAGTCGTAGCCGGCAGGGAGACATCACGTGATGAGCTGTTTGAGCAATCTGAACGTATGCAGTTAAGGCCCCTGCCGCCATATGATTTCGAATGCGCGCAGTGGAGGAGGGCCAAGCTTGCCCAGGACGCACATTTCCAGCTGGAAAAGCAGAGGTATTCGGCCCCGTACACACTCATCGGCTCCGAGCTGGATGTTCGGATTACATCGACGTCCATAGAGGCATTCAGGGATGGTCAGTCGGTATGCATGCATCGCCGCCTGACCGGACGCATCGGACAGTACTCCACCAAAGAAGAGCACATGCCGGAACATCTGCGTGATTCCTCAAGGACCTGGAGTAAGGAGGGCTTTGTGCGCTGGGCTGAAAGGATAGGGCCTGCCACCGTCCGGGCAATCGAGGCGATCTGTGATTCAAGGCCGGTGGTCGAACAGGCCTACCGATCCTGCAGGGGCATCCTGGCCCTGGCAAAAAGGAAGGGATCGGGAATTGTTGAAAGAGCCTGCGCGCAGGCCTTGGAGCTGAGCAATTCCCCAAGTTACACGCAGATCCGCAACATCGCCGCCAATCTGGAAGAGACGCCCATGGTCCAACATGGCCCAGAAGAGCTTTGCCGGGGCCGGCTTGGCGACGGGGGCCTCATCAGAGATCCAGACTCCTACACCCTGCGGAGGGGATGACATATGGGGATTGAGGCGACGATGGACCTGCTGAGGGCGCTTAGGTACCGGGGCATGCTTGAGGAGTTCGAGGCGCAGCTCAAAAGCAATGAGTACGACAGCCTGTCATTCATCGAGAGGTTCTCGCTTTTGGTGGAGGCCGAATACCTGCGCAAACAAAACTCCAGGATCCAACTCAGGAACAAAAAGGCCGGGTTTGCACAGGGTGATGCCTGCATAGAGGGCATAGACTACTCCCTTGACCGCAATATCAACAAGGACACCATCTTGAAGTTGGCAAGCTGCACATATGTCTCGCGCCACGAAAACATCCTGATCCTTGGCCCATCAGACAGTGGGAAAAGCTACCTTGGGTGCGCGCTTGGCAACGCAGCCTGTCGGCGCGACATCAAGGTGTCCTACATGAGGCTTGCAGACCTGTTCGAGTCACTTGACCGGGCCGAGACGGCAGGCAGGCTGACAAAGGTGTTCCGTTTCTTTGCCACGGTATCCATCCTGGTGCTGGATGACTTCTTGTTGTCAGTGCCGACATTAAAGCAGGTCCAGATACTGGTTGAGCTCATGGAGCAAAGGGAAAGGACGGCATCGACCATCATCTGCTCACAGCTGGCCCCGCGCGACTGGCACAAACGGATAGATGAGGCCATCCAGGCCAACTGCATCTACTCCAGACTCGTCCCATCAGCCCATCTGATCGAGCTGAAGGGAGCGACTCCGATGCGGGAGCGCTACAGTACCATCGGTTCAGATTAGGGGGAATTGGTGTCAGATGGGGTTGGGACTCCGGTTCCAACCCCGACACCTTGGATGTGCAAAACTGTGCTGCTCAGCCCTGTCGGTTCACCTGCTCACTTTTGTCGGACAGGCTGCTCACGCCGTCCGGTATTTGCAATAGGCATCCTGAAGTGCTCGCACATAGTTTTCCACGGTCACCGAAGTTGTCTTGCGACCATATGAGGTCAATGAGTTGGCGATCTTGTTTGAAGATACGATATCTCCAATATTGTCCAATAAAAAATGCATCACGCTTTCCAATAGAGCGACATCGGTGACCTTCTTCCTGGCGACGATGTCCCTGAGCAGCACTGTATTGTAAATGCCACGGATATAATCAAGGCGCACCTTGTCATCAACGATCAGGGCGGCTTGGGGGAATAGTTAAAGCTAGCAGTATTTTGTGGTACGAACCAGCACCTCTGCCGACTGGAATTGAAACAGATAACCTCAGTCTGTTCCGATATGACCTTTTGGGTACGAACCAGCACCTCTGCCGTCTGGAATTGAAACATTAACCCGATGCTTACGCTCAGCTTGAGCTTGTATGTGCCAAAACTTGGGCGGGATTTAGGTTATAGCTGGTAAAGAGACTATCTGAATTGCAATTTAAGTGATTTGTGGTATTTTGATTAAGTGATTTGCGCAGTAAAGACGATCGAGGAACTGGAGGCCATAGAGGATGGGTAGAAAACTCGTTTCCAGTAGATCGGTTACCCGCTCAACAGTCCTCCTGACCGCTCCGGCAATCTGGGTTGGAATTCATAAATAGATTTTCCGCTAATTCCTTGCCATACTTGTTTCTGGGTAAACCTAGCAAGTAACGATCGTATAAACACTTTAATGGAGT
>JAIRUT010000125.1 GCA_031254255.1 Coriobacteriales bacterium | reverse complement strand
CCCATTGCTGCATTTACAATTCCTTTGAACAATAATGGATATTTGACAGAGTAAATTTTTACTTATCGAATAGTACCAGAGGCTGGCACTTGGCGACAAGCAAAAGACCACCAAATGCGCAATTGGTCGGAAAAATATCCAATACCATATTAAAATGTGCTCAGAAACCTCTGCCAGTTATTTAAGTTATAGTGAGATATCACAAAAAAACAGGATCAGATAGGAGGCGTTTCAATTGGCAGCACCAAGCTCAGAACAGGTTCGAAACATTGCCCTTGTAGGTCAGGATGGAGCAGGTAAGACTTCACTCGCAGAAGCCATGCTCCATCTCTCTGGCAAGACCTCACGGCTCGGAACCACCCATGACGGCAAGTCAAATCTCGACTATGACCCCGAGGAAATCAAACGTCAATTCACCATCTCCACTGCCATCGCTCCTATCCCGTATAAGGATTTCAAGATCAATCTGCTGGATACCTCTGGCTCCGATGACTTTCTGGGAGACACCATCGCCGCCATGTCGGCTGTTGAGATGGCTCTTTTCGTTGTTGATGCCGTGGCCGGGCCGCAGGTCAACACGCTAAAACTCTGGGAGAGGGCTGAAAAGCTCGGCTTGGCACGAGCGGTCTTCATCAACCATATCGACCGCGAGCATGCCAACTTTGACTCCGCCCTTGCCAGCCTCATTGAGCGCTTTGGACAGCGCATAGGTGCCGTGAATATCCCGATCGGCGTGGACAAGGATTTCAAGGGCATCATCGATGTCATTCGCATGCAGGCCCACTATCATGAGGGTGACAGTGACCGCATTGAGGAGATCCCGGCCGATATGGCCGCTGCTGCCCAGGATGCACGGGACAAACTCTGCGACCTCGTGGTCGAGGCCGATGACGAACTGATGATGAAATACCTTGATGGCGAGGAGCAGCTGAGCCAAGACGAGCTGGAAAGCCTGCTCGGCAAAGCCATCATCCAGGGTATTTTCATCCCGGTTTTTGTTGGCTCCACACTCATCGAACAGGGCATCAAAGCCCTCCTTGATGACATAACGACCTACTTCCCCTCACCTGAAGAGCATCAGCCAATCATCGCCGAAGACGGCACCGGCTTGGAGATTAACACCGACGGCGAGGCTGCCTGCTACGTTTTCAAGACCCTCTCGGATGCCTTCGTCGGCCGCCTTTCCTTTGTCAAGGTTATCAGCGGCCAGCTGGAGCCCGGCTGTGAACTTGTCAACTCCCGAAACAACAAGAAGGACCGCCTGGCCCATCTCTACCTGATGACCGGTAAAGAAAATGAGGACATCAAAGCAGCCAAGGCCGGTGACATCATCGTATTGCCGAAGCTCACAGACGCCAAGACAGGTGACACGCTCTCGGCCTCCGGCAAGCTGAGTATCGCTCCCCTGCCCTTCCCGAAACCGCTTTACCCCGTGGCCATCGAGGCTGCTAACCAAAAAGATGAGGACAAACTCGGAGACTTCCTGTCCAAATATGCCGAAATCGACCCCTGTATCTACCTGCATCGTGACGAGCAGACTCATCAGACCATCCTGACCACGCTGGGCGAGGGCGCTGTTGACCTGATCCTTTCCCGTTTGCGTGAGCGCAGCGGTGTCGAGGCCAAACTGCTGGAGGTCAAGGTTCCCTACCGGGAGACGATCCGCAAGACCGCCGAGGCCCAAGGCCGGCACAAGAAGCAGACCGGCGGCGCCGGGCAGTTTGGTGACTGCTGGGTACGCCTTGATCCGAATCCGGGCGGTGGCTATGAGTTTTTGGATGAAGTTGTCGGCGGGCGTATCCCCAAGGGACTGATTCCTGCTGTGGACAAGGGTATCCGCGACGCCATGGTTGAGGGCTTCCTGACAGACGACCCCTTTGTCGACCTCAAGGCCGCCGTCTATGACGGCTCCTACCACCCAGTCGATTCCAACGAAATGGCCTTCAAACAGGCCGGCCGTCTGGCCTTCAGAGCCTGTTGTGAGAAGGCTGATGTCTATATCCTCGAGCCGATGGCCAATCTGGAGGTCACGATTCCCGAAGAATACGCAGGCACCATCATGGGTGACTTCTCCACCCGCCGGGGCCGCGTGGGCGGAATGTCCACAGACGATAATGGTCGCACTGTTGTCAAGGCCCGTGTGCCCTACAAAGAAGTTGTTACCTACGCCCGCGATCTGCGCTCCATGACCCGCGGTATGGGTTCCTACATGCTGGAGCTTGAAGGCTACGAAGAGGTTCCAGGAGATGAGGCCAAGAAGCTAGTCGCCGATTATCAGGCGCGTCGCGAGGAGGCCAACAAGTAAGTCGAAAGCCTCTGGATAACTCTGCGGGTTCAGTCGGTTTTACGAACTCTGAGAACAGTGCGGACAGCAGGGGTGACACTGGCTTTACAACTGCTGCAGGTTCGCCAGCTCCTGCAGATTCAAATGCATTGTTAATCAACTGGGAGGGTCCTGCGATCCTCCTTGTTGATTTAGATGCCTTTTTCGCCTCGGTGGAACAGTTGGACCATCCCGAATGGCGGGGCTTGCCAGTGATTGTCGGTGGCGACCCCCAACGCCGAGGCGTCGTTGCCACCTGCTCTTATGAGGCACGCAAGTTTGGTGTTCGCAGTGCCATGCCTTCGGCAATGGCCGCCCGTCTCTGCCCAGATGCGATCTGGACACCGGGAAACTTCCCACGCTACACCGAGCTCTCCCGCAAGGTCATGGATATCATGCGTCAGGTCTCGCCCCGGCTCCAGCAGGTCTCGATCGACGAGGCCTTCCTCGATGTCAGCCCCGGACGCTATACGGGAGAACATCCTGTCCTCCTCGCCCAAAAGATTGCTGCTGATGTGGCCACGCTCGGCATCACCTGCTCGGTCGGGCTCGGCAGCTCCAAAACGGTCGCCAAGATCGCCTCCGACCAAGACAAGCCGCGGGGACTGACGGTAGTCTATCCCGGCAGCGAGGCCACTTTTCTGGCCAATCTGGAGGTGCGCGTCCTTTTCGGCATCGGACCTAAGGCCGAGCAGAGCCTTCATAGGCTTGGCATCCAGACGCTTGGACAGTTGGCTGAGACCGACATTGCCCTGCTGCAGCCCATATTTGGCAAGAATGCCGAGCTCATCTTGCGGAGGTCGTGCGGCATCGACCCCT